>NZ_SRLW01000245.1:0-15226 GCF_006518215.1 Myxococcus sp. AB025B | reverse complement strand
CGCGTGGGCCGCCTCCCGCTCGCCACGCTGCGAGCCCTGCCCGAAGGCACCCTGGGCCGCGCGTTCATCGACCACCTGGAGCGCAACGGCCTGGACCCCGACGCCCTGCCCCAGCGCGAGGCCCACACCCCCGAGGACTACGTGCGCGCGCACCTGCTCGAGTCCCACGACCTCTGGCACGTGGTCACCGGCTTCGACACCGACGTGGCCGGGGAACTGGGCGTCCAGGCCTTCAGCCTGGCGCAGGTGGGCACCCCCTTCGCGCTCGGCATCCTCACCGGCGGGCTCGCCAACACCCTCTTCTATGCCTTCTCCGAGCGCGACGCCCGCGTCCAGGCGCTCGCCCGGGGTTGGGTGCTGGGACGCCGCGCCCACCCCGTGTTCGGCGCCCCCTGGCGCGAGCTGTGGGCGCGCCCCCTGGAAGAGGTCCGCCAGCGCTACGGCCTGGACTTGTTGGCAGTGGACGCGCTGCTCCCCGTCCTGAGGGGCCCGGTAAAGGACGACCCCGCCAGACACGCCGCCTGAGCGAAGGCGGGCAGCGCGCGAGCGCCCCAATCGTGCTAGAGCGCGGGCCCATGGACGAGACCACCGAGAAGGACCCCCTCCGCGCACGCCTCCAGCAGATGGAGAAGCAGGCCGAGCTGGGCGGCGGTGCGGACCGCATCGCCAAACAGCACGAGGCCGGCAAGCTCACCGCTCGCGAGCGCATCGACCTGCTCCTCGACCCCGGCTCCTTCTGCGAGCTGGACAAGTTCGTCACCCATCGCTCCACCGACTTCGGCATGGGCGACAAGAAGATTCCGGGCGACGGCGTCGTCACCGGCTACGGCACCGTCGAGGGCCGCCAGGTGTTCGTCTTCGCCCAGGACTTCACCGTCTTCGGCGGCTCGCTGTCCGGCGCCTATGCCCAGAAGATCTGCAAGATCATGGACATGGCCACCCGCGTGGGCGCGCCTGTCATCGGCCTGAACGACTCCGGCGGCGCGCGCATCCAGGAGGGCGTGGAGAGCCTCGCGGGCTACGCGGACATCTTCCTGCGCAACACGCTGGCCTCCGGGGTGGTCCCCCAGATTTCGCTCATCATGGGCCCGTGCGCGGGCGGCGCGGTGTACTCGCCCGCCATCACCGACTTCATCATGATGGTGAAGGACACCTCGTACATGTTCATCACCGGCCCGGACGTCATCAAGACGGTGACGCACGAGGAGGTGTCGAAGGAGTCCCTGGGCGGCGCGCTGACGCACAACCAGAAGTCCGGCGTGGCGCACTTCGCCGCGGAGAACGAGCAGGCCGCCATCGTCATGACGCGCGAGCTGTTGTCGTTCCTGCCCTCCAACAACCAGGAGGACCCGCCCGTCCAGCCGTGTGACGACGACCCGTTCCGGGCCGAGGAGTCGCTCAAGACGATTGTCCCGAGCAACCCCAACAAGCCCTACGACATCAAGGACATCATCAAGGCCGTCGTCGACAACAAGCACTTCTTCGAGGTGCAGGAGCACTACGCGCGCAACATCGTCGTGGGCTTCGCGCGCATGAACGGCAAGAGCGTGGGCATCGTCGCCAACCAGCCCGCGGTGCTCGCCGGCGTGCTGGACATCGACGCCAGCGTGAAGGCCGCGCGCTTCGTGCGCTTCTGCGACTGCTTCAACATCCCCCTGCTCACCCTGGTGGACGTGCCCGGCTTCCTGCCCGGCACCGACCAGGAGTGGGGCGGCATCATCACCCACGGCGCCAAGCTGCTGTACGCCTTCGCCGAGGCCACCGTCCCCAAAATCACCCTCATCACCCGCAAGGCCTACGGCGGCGCGTACGACGTGATGGCGTCCAAGCACATCCGCGCGGACATCAACTACGCCTACCCCACCGCCGAAATCGCCGTGATGGCCCCCGAGGGCGCGGTCAACATCATCTTCCGCAACGAGCTGAACAAGGCGCAGGACGCCGCGGCCGAGCGCACGAAGCTGGTGAACGACTACCGCGAGAAGTTCGCCAACCCGTTCAAGGCGGCGGAGCTGGGCTACATCGACGAGGTCATCCGCCCCGAGGAGACCCGGGCCAAGGTCATCCGGGCGCTGGAGATGTTGAAGGACAAGCGTCAGGAGAACCCGCCGCGCAAGCACGGGAACATCCCGCTGTAGGCTCCCTTCCGGGCCCCTGGACGCCTGCTCTCCCTCGGCTGGAGAGCAGGCAGGCTCGGGCCGCGCGGGAAATTCTCGTGCGGCCCGAGGGCTTTCACCGGGCCAGGAAAGGAACCCCCATTTTGCCCCACCGCCGACTCCTTCTGTTTCTCGCCGACGTCGAAGGCAACCTCACCGCACTGCGTCAGACGCTCAAGCGTGTCTGCGAGGCGGTGGACCTCCCCACGCCGGAGGTGAAGTGGGTGGAAACGCCCCCGGACGGGCTGGCCGATGCGGGCTGGCACGCCGCGGAGGTGGCCCTGCCCCCGGCCCCTGGCCGCAAGGCGCGCAAGTCCGAGCAGCCCTTCCTGGAGGAGCAGCTCGACGCCATGGCGCAGGCCATCTCCCAGGACTTCCGTGAGCGCACGCTGGGCATCTTCGTGGACCGGGAGCACAGCTACGCGCGCACGTGCGTCAGCGGCCCGGGCCGTCCCTCCAAGGCCGTGGAGGGCGAGGTGCTGGATGTGATGCGCCAGGCCGCTCGCTGGCTGGACGTGGAGACGGGCTTGCTGGCGCGGATGCTCGGGGGTGGCAACACCGCGCGCAACCTGCTGGCCGCGGCCGTGGATTTCGGTGGGGACGCCGCCGCGGTGCCGTCCAAGCCTCCGGAGCCGGATGAGGATGACCGGTTCGTCGAGGCGAAGCTCGCGCAGGCGCGGGCGTACATGGAGCAGTACCGCAGCGCGCGGAAGTAGGGCGCGCGCGTGTGACGCCCGGTGGGGTCTTCCGGGCGGAAGGGGTTCGAGGCGTACCGGGTGGACTCGAGCGTGGAGGTGGAAGCCTCCACTCCCTCCGAGAGCCTGTCGGGACGCGCTCCGTGCCAACAACGGGGCCCGCATCCAACCCAGGCAAAACGAGGCGGCCCGTGGTAGACGGGCGCCCATGCCCAAGATCCGCAAAGTGCTCGTCGCCAATCGCGGCGAGATCGCCATCCGGGTGATGCGCACCTGCAAGGAGCTCGGCATCGCCACCGTGGCGGTGTACTCGGAGGCGGACCGCGCCGCCCTGCATGTCCGCACCGCGGACCAGGCCATCTTCGTCGGCCCTCCGCCCTCCCGGGAGAGCTACCTGGTCCAGCAGCGCATCCTCGACGCCGCCAAGGCCGCCGGCGCGGACGCCATCCACCCCGGCTATGGCTTCCTCTCCGAGAACGCCTCCTTCGTGCGCGCCTGCGAGGCCGCCGGCATCACCTTCATCGGTCCGCCCGCCTCCGCCATGGACGCCATGGGCGAGAAGACCCGCGCCCGCGCGAACATGATCAAGGCCGGCGTGCCCGTGGTCCCCGGCACCACCGAGCCCATCGCCACGGAGGCCGAGGCGCGCGAGTACGCGCAGAAGATCGGCTTCCCCGTCATGCTCAAGGCCGCGGGCGGCGGCGGCGGCAAGGGCATGCGCCGCGTGGAGGGGCTCGGTGACTTCGAGTCCGCGTGGCGCTCCGCCAAGAGCGAGGCGCTCAACGCCTTCGGCAACGACGCCGTCTACATCGAGAAGTATCTCGAGAAGCCACACCACGTCGAAATCCAGGTGTTCGCCGACACGCACGGCAACGTCATCCACCTGAACGAGCGCGAGTGCTCGGCGCAGCGTCGTCACCAGAAGGTGGTGGAGGAGACGCCCAGCCCCATCCTCACGCCGGAGCTGCGCTCGAAGATGGGCGAGGTCGCGGTGAAGGCGGCCAAGGCCGTCAACTACGTGGGCGCGGGCACGGTGGAGTTCCTGGTCGACGTGCACCGCAACTTCTACTTCCTGGAGATGAACACGCGCCTCCAGGTGGAGCACCCGGTGACGGAGTGGGTGACGGGGCTGGACCTGGTCGCGCTGCAGATCAAGGTCGCCGAGGGCGAGAAGCTGCCCCTGCTCCAGGCGCCCGAGCCGCAGGGCCACTCCATCGAGGTGCGCGTGTACGCGGAGGACCCCGCGCGCAACTTCATGCCCAGCCCGGGCAAGATTACCTACCTGCGCGTGCCGGGCGGCCCCAACGTGCGCGACGACTCGGGCGTGTTCCCCGGGTACACGGTGCCCAACGTCTACGACCCGATGATCTCCAAGCTGTCCGTGTGGGCCCCCACGCGGCGCGAGGCCATCGCCCGGGCGCAGCGCGCGCTGTCCGAGTACGTGGTGAAGGGCATCACCACCAACATCCGCTACCTGCGGGCGATTCTGGCGCACCCGGAGTTCGTCGAGGGCGACTACGACACGGGCTTCCTCGGCCGCGAGCACACCACGCTGCAGGGCGTGGAGGACCCGAAGCTCAGCGAGATGGCGCTGCTGGCGAGCGTCGTCTACGCGCACCAGCGCGATGCCAAGCGCGCCAAGACGCTCCCCGGCGCCAAGGCCGCGAGCAGCTCCGACACGGGCCAGGTCAGCGCGTGGCGCCAGGCGCTGCGCTCGCGTCGCCGCTAACCCCACCCTGAGGCTCACGAGACTTCCATGCGCTATTTCACGAAGCAGCAGGGACAGAAGGAAGCGGTGCCGGTGGACCTGGAGGCGCTGGGTGGCGAGCGCTACAAGCTCACCGTCAACGGCGTCACGTACCAGGTGGACGCGCTCGCGCTCGAGCACGGCACCATGAGCATGTTGGTGGACGGCCAGTCCTACAGCGTCGAGTTCGAGGAGAACGGCGACGAGGTGGGCGTGCTGCTCCGCGGCCAGGTGAGCCGCTTCGACGTCGCGGACGAGCGTCGGCTGCGGCTGCGCGCGGGCACGGCGGGCTTCTCCGTGGAGGGCAAGCAGTTGGTCACCGCGCCCATGCCGGGCAAGGTGGTGAAGGTGCTGGTGAAGGTGGGCGACGAGGTGAAGGAGGGCCAGGGCCTGGTGGTGGTGGAGGCCATGAAGATGGAGAACGAGCTCAAGAGCCCCAAGGCGGGCAAGGTGACCGAGCTGTTCGCCAAGGAAGGCACCACCGTGGAGAACAACGCGAAGCTCGTCGTCGTCGAGTAGCCAGGCGTGGCGGCGCGTGCCCTGAATCGCGCGCGCCGCCAACCCGTCGTTCAGGGCCGGGGCGCCAGTGCGAAGCGCCTCGCCGCGTAGGGGTCGTCAGACTCGAGCCCCAGGTCCTCCACGCGCGTGAGCGACTTCGTCAGGGGCGCGGACAGCGGCGCCGAGCGACTTGAAGAAGCGGTCCACAGGCCAGCCCTGGTCATCCAGCAGCACGCACTGGAAGTCGGACGCGAGGTCCCTCCCGGCTGCGTCCAGGAGCTGGGCCCGGACCTTCCCCTCGCCCGCATCCCCCTTCGAGGGGGAGATGCGGCCAGGAGCACGGCGGTGCAATCGACTCAGGGGTTCCAGCAGTTCCCAGCGGTGTCGTTGATGTAGACCCACAGGCGGGTATCGGACCGGACGTTGCCATACGCATACCAGCTCCAACCGCCAGAGCCGTCATGGAACTCGGCCATCCGCCAGCCCGCGCCGAAGGAGTCCGAGCACAGCTGATTCGCGGTCGCCAGGCTCGTCAGGGACGTGCCGCGGATGGGGAGCGTCGTGGCGACGTTCCCACGCGCCCAGCCGTTGTAGAAGTCCGGCACCACGCCCGGCGGAACCGCGGAGCCGTCCTGCTGGATGCAGAGCACCGGCAGCGCCTGCGTACACGCCATCTCCCCCGAGTACGCATTGCAGTTGGAGCAGCCGATGTGGTCCACCCCCTGCGAGTGACTCAGCTTCTGCCACGACATCCCAAAACCGCCCGAGGCAAAGGCCACAGGCGAGGTCAGCACCGACACGAGCACCATCAATCCCAGCCGGGTATTCAGCGTTCGTCGCATGGTCGTCTCCTTGGATTCGCCAGACATCAAACACAATCCGTAAAGACAAGATCAAGCTGAAAAACAGGAGAACCTGATTCGCTGCGCCAATCGCCCGCCAGGCGACAGCCGCCCTGCGCTCGGGGGTCGTCCGCCCCCGAGCGCGCGCCGCATGGCCTTCAGCGGTAGTACGGAGACAGCGCGGCGGTGATGCGGGCAATCAGGTCCGTCGTCTGCAGCCTCTCGTCGGCGCTCAGCGTGGGCAGCGCGGCGGTGAGCGAATCCCGCGCGGACACCAGGATGGAGTGCGCGGCCAGCGTCTGCTGGAGCTTCAGGATGTCCACCATGGCGCGGCGCGCGGCGTACCCTCGCACCCCATCCGCGTTGAGCAGGATGCCCTGCACGTCCGCCAGCACCAGCGACGTCAGCGCGGGGGAGTCGGGCGGGTTGGCGCTGAAGGGGCCTCGCTGCGTCGCCGGGTCCAGGTACAGCCGCGCCAGGAGCCTGCGCGCCAGGTCATCCGCGCGCGACGCGTAGTGGGCGGGAGCCCCAGGAGGGATGACCAGCGGCGGGCGCACCTGCTGCATCGCCAGCTGATACGCCTGCGCCTGCACCGCCGGGCTGCCCGCGCGCACGAACTGGAGCACGGGGTTGGCCGTCGCGTTGAACCGGCCCGCCAGCGACGCATACAGGAGGGGGTGCGAGACATTCAGCAGGGTGTTCATCGCCACGTTCATCGCGGGCACATAGAACTTCGTCAGGGGCTCGTCCGTGCGGTCATACCGGTTGCAGGACGGGTCGACGCGCGCGTCCACGTCCGTGCAGTACGGCTCGGCGGGCAGGTCCGGGGACAAGCCATGGAGATAGCGCACCGCCTGCACGTCGTAGGCGCCCGGCGTGTCGCTGTAAACCGCATCCCGGGGGTCCAGGTACTCCATCACCGAGCTGGAGCGCGCCCCCGTCGCGCCGCCGTCGTACACGCGCGAGCCCGCGAAGTTGTGCCGCAACCCCAGCGTGTGCCCCACCTCGTGCAGCACCAGGTACGTGAGGTACGCCTCCACCTTCTGCTTCTTCGTCAACGGCGAGCCGGGCTCGACGAGGAGCTCCGCCACCTCCTCACCCTGCTCGAGCAGCGCCTCCGCGTGGAAGTCACACCGCGCCTCGCCCCCCCATGCCGGCCCAGGACATCCGCAGCGACGAGGCGGGCCGCGCGGCGGCCACCTGCGCGCCCACGTCCCCCGAGAAAGTCTGGTGCGCCACCTCCAGCCAGTTGCTGCCCAGGTAGATGCTCGCGCCGCGAATCTCGCCGGTGTTCGGGTTGGTCCGCCAGTCGGCGAAGGCGAACGACGCCGCGCGGTCCGGGTCGACGATGAGGTGGTTCTCATCATCGCGGCCGAAGTCGCTGGAGCTGTCCCCCATCACCACCTCGAGCACCGGGAAGCCGAAGGCCGTGTTCCATCCCTCGATGCCCCGCTTCACCGCGCCCACCAGGTCATACGCCTGGAAGCGAGGGTCCGCCTGCACCGTGAGGAGGCTGGGGGTGATGCGCCAGCGGATGGGCGTCATGCCCGGCTGGATGGCCCACTTCGCGGCCACGCGCTCGGTGGCGCCTCCCGTGTTCGGAATCAGCTTCGGCTCGCTCAGGAAGTAGTGCTCCCGCGCGGGCGAGGGCGTGGGCACGTACCCCGGGCTCTCCTGGTAGCGGCGCAGCGCGAGGCTCAGCGTGCCCGACGTGCGGAAGGGGTTCTCCTCCAGGTACAGCGGCGCCAGGTCATCCGGCAGGTTCGAGTAGCCGGTGAAGACCTGCTCGAAGGTGACGCCGTCCGCGATAAGCCGCAGCTTCTGCGCCAGGCTCAGCTCCACCTGGAACTGCGCGCGCATCATCACCGCGTTCAGGTCCCCCATCACCCCGAAGCGGTTGAGCCCCGCCGCCGGGTCGATGAGCACGTACTGCTCCGAGCCCCGCCGCCGGTGGAACGGCGGGTGGTCCTCCACGATGGGATACGCCTCCACCAGCACCTGCGGGTCGAAGATGTCGCTCAGGACCTTGCGGTCATCCACATCCAGGACGAACAGCTTGCCGTTCTGCTCCTTGAAGCTCACCACGCGCGTGCCCAGCGAGCTGGCCGCGAAGTAGGCGGCGCCTCCAGGGTGGTACTGCTGGATGTACGCGGACAAGAACCACTTCGCCGCCAGCTGGTCCCGACGGATGGCCAGGTAGAAGCCGCGCCCCGAGTCCTCCACCACGCCTCGCAGCTTCTGCTCCACCTGCTGCCGCTCGGCGGCCCCCACCTCCCGAGGCACCGCCACGAAGGCCCCCTCCAGCACCTCGTCCGGCAGCGCCGCGTCCGGAGTGTCGGGCGGAGCCTCCCCACAGCCCGTGCCCCACATCAGGGCCAGCGACAGCACTCCCACCCACGAGCACCGAGGGAACCGCTTGCGTCCGCGCATCGCGTGTCTCCGAGTCCGGAACGCGCGAGGAGGCGCGCCCACCCACGGGTCAACGACGCGCCCGCACCATCTTCCCGGGAGGGGACATGATTTCTCCGCCCCGCGGGAGCCGTCCGCGACTTTTGAATGCGACCCTCGCAACCCAGATGCTTTTGCTACTCAGTTCGACCCGAGCGGTCGCTCATCTGGAGGCACCATGCGGAGCTGGAACATGAAGGGGCTGTGGTTGGCGGGCGCGCTGCTGGCGGGCTGTGGTGGCACCGAGCCCCAGGACGGGCAGGCCGAGGCGGCCGCCCCCGAGCTGGCCCAGACGGAGGCCGCCCTGGAGTACAACGAGGACCTGCACTGCATCGTCATGACGCCCTCGGTGCGCTGTAACAACGGCCTCCAGATGTACGCGCACTGGAGCGACGCGCTCGGCCACTACTTCATCCCCCGCAACGTCTGTGGCAGCATCGGGCCCATCGTGTGCCCGCTCTAGTCACTCCCTCACACTCTTAGTGTAAAATGGCATCCCAGCTCGCCGCGCGGTTTGTTCGCACGCAAACCAGATGGCAGACTGGGGCGTCATGAAGGTCACTGGTCGCCGAGTCCTGCTCGCGGCCCTGGGCGCGTCGCTGTCGGCGTGCGCGTCCCGGCCCGCCCCTCCGGTCCTGCACTACAGCTTGGGCATCTCCCGAGCGGACTACCGAGACTACGGGGGTGCGAAGGCCAGCCCCTGTGACGCGGAGCAGCGCTGGTTGTCGGACGAGCTGACAGCCGTCAACGGCGTGCTGGCGCGCTTCGTCAACGGCACCGACAAGCTCGACACGCCCGCCTCGCTGGAGCACGCGAAGCAGGTGGAGCTCCTGAAGGAGGCCCAGCAGACGCTGCCGCCGGTGCTGGCGGTCCACGAGAACAACCTCCGGGGCCTCGCGCAGTGCGGGTTCAAGGACAAGGGCGCCTTCCCGGAGATTTCGCGCCGGGGCGGGGAGTTGGTGAAGGAGGCGCGCGAGCGGCTGTCCGGCGCGGACAAGGTGCTCGCCGCCGTGGCGCTGCGCCAGGCCCAGGACAAGTGGAAGGAGGAGTCGCCCCAGCGCGAGGCCACCGCGCGCGGCACGTGGTGCACCGCCGACCCGAAGATTGGCGAGGCCACGGTGTTCTACGCGCGCGCCGCAATGGACGGCACCTTCCGGTGGCACTTCTGCGACGGCTCCCTCGTGGAGCAGCGCGCCGGCGCGGAGCCGACCTACGTGGAGCCCGAGGGGCTCAACAAGCGCGACCGCCGCCGCATCCAGCCGCCGCGCTACCTGGAGGCGGCCGCCAACTTCCCGGCCGAGGAAATCGACCGGCCGCCGGAGACCGGCACCCCGAAGAGCGCCTCTCCGACGCCCTGACGTTCTACAGTCCGGGGACCACCGGGCGGCCTCGTGCCGCCCCCTGCCCCGGAAAGCCGCCCCATGCGACACGCCGCCGCCGTCGCCCTCGTGATGCTCTGCTCGCTGCCCGCGCTCGCGGCGCGGCGCGAGGGCACCTGTGAGGTCCGGGTGATGGGAGGCCTGCAGCTGGCCTTCTCCGGCAAGGGCGGCACGCAGTCCGCCACCTCGGACCACTGGATGTCTCCCGAGGAGATGCGCGCGGTCTACGAGAAGATCCACAGCCGGATGAAGCAGGACCCCAAGAAGGTCCAGGCCGCCGCCGCGAAGCTCGCGGCGAAGGGGACGATGAGCGGCCCCCTGTCCATCCACTGCATCAGCGCGGGCGGCATCCAGTCGGCGAGCCTGAGCATCCTCTCCGGGCAGAACACCAAGGAGAGCGTTCCCTTCAAGCCCGGCGCGTACCCGCTCGTCACGCTGGACGAGAAGCCCGGCGAGCTGCCCGTGGCGCTGCGCCTCAAGGGCGTCAACTACATGCTCACCGTGCCCGGCGTCCTGGTGCTGACCCGGTTCGACGGCCGCGGCGTCGCGGGCACGTTCAAGTTCACCGCCCGCACGCACAGCTCCGCCAACAAGAAGGACGCCACCGAGCGCACCATCCGGGTGGAGGGCAGCTTCGACTTGCCCTGTCCCATGAAGAGCCGCGTCTGCAGCTAGAGGTGTGCGCCCAGGCCATCTCCGTCTGCTACGACTCGTGCGAGCGCGGCGTGGGACCCTGGCTGCCCTGCTGAGCGTCACCTGCCAGCGGCCGTGGAGCGCTCCGTCATGGACAGCTCCACGGTGTGGCTGCTCTCCGGTGAGAGCTCCAGGTTCATCTGGCACGTCTCGAGGTGGCGCGGCCCCTTCGCGCAGACGGTAAACACGCCCGCGCGCACCTTGGGGAAGCGGGCCATGCCCTGCGCATCCGTCTTCAACTGCTCCGGATGCAGCCGGCGCGGCCGGCCCTCACTCACGAGCGCCACCGTGATTCCCGGCACCGGCTTGAGCCCCCAGGGGTCGAGGGTCCGCACGTAGACGCGCCCCAGTCGAGAAGGCGCCAGCGTGCGGGGGTCCTCGGGGTCCTCGATGGGTACCGAGCCCGCGTCCGGCGGACCCACGTCGGAAACCCGAGCGGTGGCGACCGTGGGTCGGGGCTCTTGCGCCAGCTGCCGCCGCAGGAGCGCCGCGAGCGACAGCGACACCCCGACGCCCGCGATGGCGATGACCCAACGAACCCCGCGGTGCATACCCGTGCTCCCTGGTGTCCACCCGCGAGGACGACGGCCCGACGTCGGAAGCCTGGCATTCCGAGGACTCGCGGCCCGCGTCGGTGGACCTGGGGGCGGACGGGCCCGCATCGAAATTCCGCACGCTCGCCCGGGACTGGTAGGGTCCGGCGCCGCTCCACTTCCCCCGGCTTTCGCGTCACACGAGGTCCCCCGCATGGAGATGCTCTGCACCTTGCGCAGCGTCACGGAGGCGCAGCGCGGCGCCCTGCTTCAGGCCCCCGAGCGCCTGGAGGACTTCCTCGACGACGACGAGGACTTCGGAGACCCCAAGGGCGGAGCGTTCCTGGAGCTGGACATCGGCGAGGCGTGGCATGCCCTCCAGTACCTGCTCACCGGCACCGCGTGGGAGGGCAGCGCGCCGTTGGACTTCCTCGTCCGCGGCGGTGACGACGTGGGCGACATCCCCTCCGACGAGGGCACCGCGCGCGTCTTCGCGCCCGCGCAGGTGAAGGCGCTCGCCACCGCGCTGAAGGACGTCTCCGAGAACACGCTGCGCCGCCGCTTCGACCCGGCGAAGATGCAGGCCCAGGACATCTACCCCGGCACCTGGGATGAGCCGCCCGAGGACAGCGACCCGCTCGAGGAGGTGCTCTCCTACTTCGAGGAGCTCCAGAAGTTCGTCGCCCAGGTGTCCCGCCGCGACGGCGCGCTGCTGGTGCACATCGGCTGAAGGCCGTCTCAGCCCATCACCACGTCGCGCCCCAGCTTCAGCACCAGCGCCAGCACCACGGCGAGCACCACCTTGCGCACCAGGGTGTCGCCGCCCTTCACCGCCAGGTGCGCGCCCAGCCACGCGCCGGTGAACTGCGCCGCGGCCATGGGCAGCGCCACCTTCCACAGCACCACGCCCTTGAGCGAGAACAGGATGACGGACGCCAGGTTGGAGGCGAAGTTCACCACCTTCGCGTCCGCGGACGCTCGCGCCAGGCCGTGACCCAGCAGCGTGTTGAAGCCGACGATGAGGAAGGTGCCCGTGCCCGGGCCGAAGAACCCGTCGTAGGTACCGACGGCCAGCGCGATGAGCGCGCCGATGGCCTGGGCGCGCGAGCGGGGCGAGGGCTCCGCGTGCGCGGGGGCCTTGGGCGGCGCGCGGCGGAAGGCGAGGAACACCGCCACGGCGATGAGCAGCACCAGCACCAGCGGCTTGAGCACCTCCGGCTTCACCAGCAGCACCAGCGCCGCGCCCGCGAAGGCGCCGCCCAGGCCGAAGGGGAACGTCACCCGCGCCAGCTTCCAGTCCACCAGCCCCGCGCGCGAGAAGCGCACCAGCGCCGCGAACGAGCCGAACACCGACTGCCCCTTGTTGGTCCCCAGCGCCACGTGCGGGGGCAGCCCCGCCGTCAGCAGCGCCGGCAGCGTGATGAGCCCGCCGCCGCCCGCGATGGCATCCACCATGCCCGCCACCAGCGCCGCGACACACAGCAGCAGCAGGTGCTGCGCACTGACGTCCACCAGTAGGTCCACCCTGTGTCTCCCTCGCCTCGAGCGGCGCCTGGGTACCACGGGCGCCGTCGCGGCTGCTCGCTTCTTGCGTCCCCCGCCACCTTGGGCGTCAATGCCCCGGTCGTTTCACCTCCGAGGTCTTCATGCTCGCCTCCCTCTTCACCGTGCTGGCGCTCACGCTGGCCTCGGCTCCACCCTCGCAGGACCCCAACGCGCCCACCTGCCGGATGATGAACAGCCAGGTGGCGTGTGGATATGGGTGCAAGTCCGACTCGAACCGCGCCCGCTGTGCGCAGACGCCCCAGGGCCGCTGTCAGCTCATCGACGGGCAGGCGGTGTGCTTCGACCCGCCGGCGTACGTGGTGAAGGCGTATGGCGCGGCGCTGCCGGAGCCCGAGTGCAAGGCCATCGACGGGGCGGTGGCGTGTGGCTACCACTGCGTGACGCAGCCGGGCCGGGTGAAGTGCGCGAAGTCGCCGGCCGGGGTGTGCAAGGCGCGCGGAGGCGAGGTGGAGTGCTTCGACCCGCCGGCGGTGGTCTTCGCGGTGTACGGCAAGGAGACGCCCCGCGCGGACTGCCGCAGCAACGGGGTGGAGCTGACGTGTGGCTACAACTGCCTCAACGCGTCAGAGGGCGTGCGGTGCACCCGGACGCCGGCGGGGGTGTGCAAGATTTCGAGCGGGCGCATCACCTGCTTCGACCCGCCTGCGGCGGCGATGTGCACCTGGAAGCGCGCCATGCCCGCGCCGGAGTGTCGCAACACGGAGTCCGGCCCGGCGTGTGGATATGCGTGCACGACGGCGTTCTCGAAGTCGGCGTGTGCGTCCACGCCCTCGGGCATCTGCAAGGTGTTCGACAGCGAGGTGCACTGCTTCGACCCGCCCGTCGAGCAGCAGGCGGACCCGGCCTGCCTGTCGGTCCTGGGGATGGCGGTGCTGGACGGGGCCACGCCCTGACACAGGGTATGAGCCCTCCGCCCCGCCGTCTGCTTTGAGCCTTCCTGGGAGAGCGGTAGGGTTGCCGTCTTCTCGCAGCAGGAATGGAGCAGAGCCGCGCATGGCGGAGGGTGACGTCCGTCAATATTGGGTCCGCAACGACAGGGGCACCCTGTGGGGGCCCCTCACCCTGCCGACCATCGAGCTGCTCATCGACAGCGGCGCCATCAAGGGCAAGCTCCAGGTCTCCGAGGACGGGCTGAACTTCGCCTTCCCCTGGCGCTTCCCCGAGGCCCGCGAGGTGTTCCCGCGCGAGCTGTGGGGTGACGGCGCGCCGGCGAACCTCGGCCCCGGGCCCCAGGCGCCGGTAGCGCGCCGCGGTGTCCCCGTGACGGGGCCGGGCGGTGTGCCCATGGCGGGGCCGGGTGCGGCTCCCATGGCCGGTCCGGGCGTGCCGATGGCGGGACCGGGAGTACCGATGGCGGGCCCAGGCGGTGTGCCCATCGCCGGTCCAGGGGTGCCGATGGCGGGGCCAGGCGCCGCGCCGATCGCACGCCCAGGTGTCCCCATGGCGGGCCCAGGTGCACCCATGGCGGGCCCTGGTGCGCCCATGGCGGGCGCGCGCCCGGGTGTCCCCATGGCGGGCCCAGGAGTCCCGATGGCCGGTCCGGGTGTCCCCATGGCGGGCCCGGGAGCACCCGTGGCTCGACCAGGTGCACCCATGGCAGGCCCAGGTGCACCCATGGCGGGCCCAGGTGCACCCATGGCGGGCCCAGGGGTCCGGCCGGGAGATCCCCGGGCGCAAGGGAACCCGATGCAGGCCGCACGGCCTCAAGTTCCAGGCGCGGCCCCCGGAGCACCCGGAGCCGTCGCACGGCCCGTCGCGCCGCCCAACGCGGCCACCGGACAGCCCCAGGTCGCCACGCCGCAGGCGGGAGCCGTCCCTCCAGCAGCCCCCTTCCCCTCCACGGGAGCCGCGCCCGCCGTCTCCACGGAGTCCTCGCCCTACGCGATGCCCTCGCAGGGGCAGCTCGAGCAGACCTCGCCGCTGAACCTCTACGGCCGCATCGCCTCCGCGGAGCAGACGGGCCTGCTCAAGCTGGCGCTCGCGGACCGGGTCACCCTGATTCACTTCCGCAAGGGCAACCCGGAGTTCGTCGACTCCAACCACCCCGAGGACTCGCTGGGCACGTCGCTGATGGGCGCGCGACTGCTCACGCCCGAGCAGCTCCAGCAAGCCGAGTCCGCCAAGGAGCGCTTCGGCGGAGACCTGCTCGCCGCGCTCTTCGGACTCGGTCTGCTCCAGCCCGCCAGCGCGTTCTCGATTCTGGCGCAGCGGGCCTCCAGCATCCTGTTCAAGGGCCTGCGCGCCGAGTCCGGCATGTTCGCCTTCGAGCTGCGGGAGCTGGCGGGCAACAAGGCCATGCCGCTGGGCAACCGGTGGGCGGTGCTCAGCGACACGGTGCGGCGCATGCCCTCCGCGGACATCAAGCGTCGGCTCATGCCGGTGCTCAACCTGCCCATCATGAAGTCGGGCGGGATGGTGGCCGCGAGCGAGCTGCGGCTGACGCCGCACGAGGTTCGCGCGCTCACGGTCATCGACGGTGTGCGCTCGGTGTCGCAGCTTCTCGCGGACTTCCCGCAGGATGCCGACCATCTGCTGCGCCTGGCCTTCCTGCTGCGTGAGCTGGACGCGGTGTCCTTCGCGGCCGCGCGCCCGACCCCCGCGACGGCGGCGGGCCCCACGGCCGCGGCGCAGCCCGGTCCTGCGCCCACCGCGGGTCCCACGGCCCGCCC
>NZ_SRLW01000244.1:0-15250 GCF_006518215.1 Myxococcus sp. AB025B | reverse complement strand
AAAGACAGTATCCGCGTGCGGTGAAAATCAAGATGAGCAGCTACCCACGGAAACGCCCTCGCCCGGTCCGTCGAGCACGCTCCCTCGGCCCCCTACGTCGCGTCCGTCCCTAAAGTGAACGGCATTGAGGCTAGCACCGCGCTCACGCGCCCGGCTGCAGTGCCCTCCGGAAGGCAATCATCCAGGAGCCCTGTCGATATGGAGGGCGGCTTCGCGCGTTGTCGAGGCCGCCCGCGTGCGCCCGCTCAGGAGCCCAGGGCCTCCGGGCTCTTCAGCCACTGCGCCGCGGCGCGCACGTCCGCCTCGAAGTGGATGCGGGCCTCCGCGCGCTCGCGAGGGTCCTGCCGACGCAGCACGTCCCATGGCGCGAAGGTGGCCAGCGCGCCGGGAGCCCATTCGGAGGGCACCAGCCGCCCCCGCCCCACGTCCAGCCGGAAGCCCGGTCCCAGCAGCACCTGCCCCGCGGCGCCGCCCAACGCGAGCAGCAGCCGGGGACGCACCCGCGCCGCCTCCGAGGCCAGCTCCTCCCGCAGGGCCCGGGTCTCCGGCCAGTTGAGCGCGCCCGAGCGACGCCCCGGCCAGCGGGCCCGGGACACCCGCAGGTCCGAGGTCCGCAGCCCCGCGCGCGAGAGGACCAGTTCCAGCAGCCGACCCGAGGGCCCCACGAAGCACGCCGCGTCTCCCTCCTCCCGGGTGCCGGGCACGTCCCCCAGCAGCAACACCCGCGGCCGCGAGGGACCCGGGTCCGGTGAAACGGCGGTTGCCGGGGAGGGCCCGGGCTCCGTGAACGCGTGCCCCGCGCCGAAGGACAGCCGCGCCCGGTCCCAATGCGCGCTGGCGTCCGGCGTGAAGAGGCTCCAGTGGAGCGAGGGGAAGCGCCCCACGAGGAAGGGCGCGGCCAGCCGGACGACGAGGTGCTCCGGCCGGTACCACGCGACATGGCGCGCCTCTCCATCCGAGGCGGCGCGATGGAACCGGACGCGAATCACCAGCTCCCGCAGGTCCCGCCGCACCGCGCGCTCCATGCGCCGCAGCCGCTGGACGTCCCGGTCCGCGTCCTTCTCCAGGAGGCGCCGCTCACCGTGCGTCAGCCGCCACAGCACGCGGTACAGCAGCGCGAAGCGCTCCGCGTCCCGGTGACAGACCACCTTCTCCGCCAGGGACAGGAAGTCCGCGGGCAGCGCCGGGACCGACCGGGCGCCACCGCCGGACAGGAGCGGGTCCACCCACTGCGTCCACGCCTCCTGCCCCTGTTCGAACTCCACCCGGTCCGGAGGCATGCCGCGCACCAACAACCCACGCGCCACCTCCCGGAACGACGACAGCTCCGGCGCCACGCTCACTCGCACCTGGACCTCCTGGTCGCTCAACCCCCCGAGCGACGCAGGCTACCTTCCAGGTCTGACACCACCATCCCACCCGGGACGTCGCCGAGCGCTACTCCTCCTTGGCGAGCGCGTCCACCTGCTCCTGGAGCCCGTCCAGGTCCTCGAAGAAGGACTCCACGGGCTGGGCGCGGGCCACCCGGAAGACGGGCGGCAGCAGCGTGCGGGAGAAGTCCAGCGACGTGCTGAAGGGCTCGTTGCCCAGCAAATCATTCGCCCGCGACACGGCGCCGAAGGCCAGCGTCACCACGACGAGCACCCGCACCAGCCGCGCCGGCTCCCACCGCGCCACATAACGCAGGTGCCAGAAGAGCCCCCAGCCCATGAGGAGCAGGAACGTCGCGTGGTACACCCAGGAGAGGCTCGCGCCCAGGCCCAGGCTGAAGCCCAGCGCGGCCACCAGCAGCGGCAGCGCCACGGCGCCCAGGAGCACCAGCGCGCCGATGGTCGCGTGCGCGCGGTAGTGGAAGTGGCGACGGGAGATGCGGCTGGCCACCGCCCAGCCTCCGGCCCACAGGAGCGTGAGCGTCAGGGGCATCACCAGGGCCACCGTGAGCTCGCCCCAGTCCGTGCGCGCGTAGTTACCCAGGTAGGACGCCAGCGCGCTGAACAGCAGCAGGGACAGCATCGCCACGGGGAAGGCGCGCGGGTGCTCGAACACGCGCTCGCGGGGCTCGCCGGACACGGTGCTCACCACCGTGGGCGCCACCGCGTGGTTGCGGGCCCGGAAGCGCAGCACCGTGTCCCCCACCGCCACGCGGGTGTCGGGCGCCAGCTCCAGCTCCGCCAGCTGCGTCCAGGGCTGCACGCGCCAGGTGCCGTTGTCGCTGCCGACGTCGCGCAGCACGAGCGCGCCGTCCTCGCGGCGGTCGATGCGCAGGTGCTCGGCGGAGACCTTCGGGTCATCCAGGATGACGTCGTTCGAGTACGCGCGGCCCACCGTGGCCGGGAAGCGCTCCAGCCGGTGACGCGTGTGGACGGAGTCACCCTCCAACACCTCCAGGAAGATCACTTCGTCCACGACAGCCCCTCCAGGTAGCGGCGCGCCAGCTTGCGCGCGTTGTCCGCCGTGAAGCCGCCCAGCGTGAGGCTGGTGTCCACCCCGCTGGTGCTGGCGTTGAGCGCGGCGGCGCGTAGCACCAGGTCATAGAGCCCCGGGAAGCGCTTGTACGCGCGCAGGCACATGGCCGCGCGCACGGGCAGCCCGCCCACGTCCACGAACTCGGATTTGCACCGGAAGTTGGTGACGTCCTCGCGCGAGGCCTCCACCGTGTCGGGGTCCTGCGAGAACAGCGCGGTGTAGAGCGCGGAGAAGCGCAGCGCGCCCAGCTCCTGACTGGAGGCCTGCTGATGCAGGAAGGCCACCACGCCGGTGCGGTGCCGCGAGGACAGGTAGATGTCCTCCTCGGACGAGCACTGGTAGTTCGTCACGGTGTACGGCACCTCCGGGTCGTGCGGCGTGTCACCCCAGCACTTGAGGAAGGGAATCCACCGCCCCGGGACGTGGTAGCTGCCCAGGGTCTGCTTCGGCAGCGAGGCCGCGAGCATCTGCTCGGTGAGCCGCTGCTGGTTCTCGATGAGCTGCGCGCGCACCGTCTCCAGCAGCGCGGGCGTCGCGTCCGGCGCCATCTTCAGCGCCCGGCCGAGCAGCGTCCTCGCGCGGTGCACCGGCACCAGGAAGCCCAGCTGGTTGCCCATGGTGGCCACGTTGACGCCCACCACCGTGCCCTGCCCCGTCAGCGTCGGGCCGCCGCTCATGCCCGGGTTGATGGCGCCGCTGAAGTGCAGGCGCTCGTAGAGCGAGTCCTGGATGAAGCCGTTGTACGTGCCCTCGACGATGGTGGTGCCCAGGTCATGGGGGTTGCCCATGGCGAACAGGCGCGCGCCCTGGGGCGGCTCGCGGTCCTCCAGGACGAAGAAGTCCTTCACCGGCTCGTCCATGCGGATGACGGCCAGGTCGTGCACCACGTCCACGTCCACCAGGCGCGCGGGCACGGGCTCCCCGCCGGTGCGCAGCACGAGCTGCGCGGTGTAGTCCTCCGGGTGGAGCACCACGTCGGAGACCACGTGGTAGTTGGTGATGGCGTACCCGTCGCCCGAGACGAAGAAGGCGGAGCCGATGGACGAGCGCGTGCCCGAGCGGCGCTCGATGATGCGCACCTGGGCGACGCGGTTCTGGATGCGCTGGAAGAGCTCGTGGGTGGCCGGGGGCAGCACGGCCGGAGGCGGCTCGGGCGCGGGAGCGGGCACGACGTCGGGTTGGCTTCGGACGGCGGAGGGCGCGCCCGGTTCCGATGGGGCGACGGCCGGCGCCTGCCCCAGCACGGCGACGAGGAGGAAGACGAACATGGATGCCGCGCACGCTATCCCAGCGCCGCGCGCGCGGGGGTACCGAGTGGCGGGGGCATGAGGCCTCCGGTGCGCTCGTCGACCCACCTGCCCTGTTGGCGGCGCGCCGGGCAGCGGGTAGGGTCCGCCCCGCCCGAGGTGCCTCGTGGGGGTCCACGAGGTTTAGCAAGGGAATCCGGTGTGAATCCGGAGCTGCCCCGCAGCGGTCAGTGGGAACGAACGCCGTCGAACACACTGGTCCTCGGCAGGCGAGGGCTGGGAAGGGACGGCGCCTAGGACGCCAGCACGCGCCGCGATGAGGGGCGGGTGGTGGGAAGGCCCACGGAGCCCGAAAACCTGCCTCGAGCCCATCTGGGACGCGGACAGCGCCCCGGGTGGCGCTTCGCCCCCGACCTTCGCGGGAAGGTCAGGCCATCCATCGCGGCCCACCGCCGCCCTCGGAGGTCTTCATGTCCGGGGAGGCCCGTGGGCCAGGAGTCCGTCCATGAGTCACATGCAGCCGTCCCGCCCCTCCTCCGCCACCGAGACGCGGATGGTGGACATGGTGTTCCCGGATCAGACCAACCACTACGGCACCCTCTTCGGAGGTCAGGCCCTGAGGTGGATGGACATGTCCGCGTTCATCACCGCCAGCCGCTACACGCGCCGCACCGTCGTCACCGCGTCCAGCGAGCGCGTGGACTTCCACATGCCCGTGCAGCAGGGGCAGCTCGTCGAGCTGGTCAGCCGTGTGACGGCGACGGGCCGCACCTCCGTCACCGTGGACGTGGAGATGTTCGCCGAGGACCTGCTCACGGGCGCGCGGGAGCTGTGCACGCGCGGGCGCTTCGTGCTCGTGGCGCTGGATGAGCACCGCAAGCCCACCGCCGTGCCCCCGCTCTTGCCCGAGCCGGGTGCGCAGTGACGTGAAGCACTGAGACGCAATGCGCGCCGGAGCCGGCTCCTCGGGCTCTGGCGCGATCTTCACGAGGTGGCATCACGCGAGGCACGCGTGGATTCGCCTCGTCTCCGAAGCGGCCCGCTCGCGGCACCCTCCAGTGGACTCACCCGGGCGCGAGCCGCGTGGCGGTCACGCCTCGGAGGCCCTCCGCCCCGCGCGCCCCCGGCGCCACGCCGCGTAGGACGCCACCAGCGCACCGGCCAGCGCCCCCGCGAGCGCGCCCAGCAAGCGCCGGGGCACCACGCCGGGCGTCGTCGTCGGCTCCAGTCGGAACGTCTCCAGGGAGGCCCGGACGCTCGGCGCCAGCACCTCCCAGCGCACCGCGGGCGCGCTCACCACCACCACCGCGTGCCGCCCCTCCGACGCGAGCCCCGCCACCAGCACCGTGCGCGTCTGCCCCGCGTCCCGCAGCGTCCCCAGCACCTCCACGCGCGGCGCATCGCCTCCAATCCGGTCCACCCGCTCCGGCGACAACACCACCCCCAGCTCCCGCTGGAAGTGCTGCATCACCGCCGACGCGAAGTCGTCGCGCTCGGAGGGGCTCGCGGAGAAGCCGCGCTCCACCACCGACACCAACATCGTCGCCGCCTCCGGGCCCTCGCCATCCGCGAGCGCCGCGGACAAGGCCCTCGGCGTCTCCGCGTCCAACGTCACCGCCCCCGCCACCGAGCCCGTGTACGGCTCCCACCGCACCATGTGGAACCCCTCGGGCGGACGCAGCACGTAGCCGTCGCGACGCAGCTCGGTGCCGAGCGCGCCCGACAACAACAACCACCCTCCTGCCACCCACGAGAGACTCACGCCGCGCAGCATAGGTCCCCTGTGCCCCGGACGCGGCCACTCGCGTGCCGGGCCGCATGAACCCATGGATACCCAGAAGACACGGCTTCACGGGCGCGGAGCCCGCCGGCCCGGCACACCGCGAAGTCAGCGCCCGGCGCGCCTTCGTTGTGACATCCCCGTCGGGCACGGGTAACCTCGCGCCGAGATGAATCCTGCAGCCCGGGTGGAGATGGAGGCTCGCGCCGACCGAGCGCTGCGCCGTGGAGAGCTGGTCGAGGCGCTCGACCTCTATGAGGCGCTCCTCCTGGCCTTCCCGGACGACGGCGCGCTCGCCGACAAGCTCGCCAACCTCCGCGAGTCCCTCCAACCCCTGGAGCTCCAGAAGCTGGAGGCCTCCCGACCGCCCGAGGAGCCGGAGCTCCCGCTCGGCCCCTCCTCACCCGCCCAGGAGGGTGAGCGCCTGTTCGCCCTGGGGGACTACGTGGGAGCAGCCGCCGCCTACCGCCGCGCCGTCCAGGAGCGCCCCGACAACGAGCTCTTCAAGGAGCGGCTGATCGAGGTCTACCGGATGGCGAAGGAGATGCCCCTACAATCTCCGACAGACAAGGCGCTGCCCAAGGCGCCCCAGCCCCGCCTGCAGGCCCTGCTGGACCGCGTCGCCTCTCGTCGCCGCCTCAAGCGGGACTGATGGAAGCTCGCGTTTCCACTCGGAAATCCGATCCGTGAGGTGATTCGCGCGTTGCACCCCGGCGCGGGGGCCTCCTATCATCAGGTCCGACGTCGCTGTCATGGTGGGCACCCCTGCCTCTGACACCCGCGTCCGACCCCTATGGCCCGTTCACTGAGACTCGGAGTCCTCACCGGTGGCGGAGACTGCCCCGGGCTCAACGCGCTCATCCGTGGCCTCGTCAAGCGGGGGACGCACGAGTTCGGCCACGAGTTCGTCGGCATCGAGAACGGCTACATGGGCCTGGTGGAGCCCGACCTGACGCGTCCCCTCACCGAGGAGGACACGCGCGGCATCCTCCCCAAGGGCGGCACCATCCTGGGCACGTCCAACCGCGCCAACCCGTTCATCTACGCCTTCAGGGAGGGTGAACGTTGGGTGGAGCGCGATGTGTCCGACGCCGTGCTGCGCCGCTGCGAGGCGCTGAAGCTCGACGGCGTCATCGCGGTGGGCGGCGACGGCACGCTGTCCATCGGCCACCGGCTCAGTGAGAAGGGCCTCAAGGTGGTGGGCTGTCCGAAGACCATCGACAACGACTTGAGCGGGACGGACCAGACGTTCGGCTTCGACACCGCGCGCCTCATCGTGACGGAGGCGTTGGATCGGCTGCACTCCACGGCGGAGGCGCATGACCGGGTGATGCTGGTGGAGATCATGGGCCGGCACGCGGGCTTCCTCACGCTCGAGAGCGGGCTTGCTGGCGGAGCGGACGTCATCCTCATCCCGGAGATTCCCTACCGGGTGGAGTCCATCGTGGAGAAGCTGCGCCGCAGGGCCACGCGCCGCCGCAGCTTCTCCATCATCGCCATCTCCGAGGGCGCCTTCCCCGTGGGCGGCACGCTGGCCGTGCTGGACAAGGCCGAGGACGTGCCCGGACGGGGCGTGGTGCGGCTGGGCGGCTCCGGCAAGGTGTGCGCGGACCTCCTGGCGCAGCACCTGGACGCGGAGATTCGCGTCAACGTGCTGGGCCACCTGCAGCGTGGCGGGAGCCCGAGCGCGGCGGACCGCGTGCTCGCCACGCGCTATGGTTGCAAGGTGCTGGACCTGGTGCGCGATGGACAGTGGGACCACATGGTGGCCCTGCGCGCCGGAGAGATTGTCGCGGTACCGCTGAGCGAGTCGCGCAAGGAGCGCCGGGTGGACCCTTCCGGCGAGCTGGTGCGCTTCGCGAAGAGCATGGGCATCAGCTTCGGGGACTGAGGGAGGGGGAAGGCACTTTCGCCGCACACGTCATGACGCTCGTCGGCCGCCATATCGGTCGCTATCGCATCCTCGAGCAGCTCGGCTCGGGGGGCATGAGCGTCGTGTACAAGGGGCTCGACACCGCCCTGGACCGTGAAGTGGCCGTGAAGGTGCTGCACCCCCACCTGGCGGGCAAGGACGAGTCGCGGCGGAGGCTCGCGCGCGAGGCCCGCGCGGTGGCCAAGCTGCACCACCCCAACATCCTGGAGGTGTTCGACTTCTCCGCCGCGGACGCGCAGGACGCGTTCATCGTCACCGAGTACATCCGCGGCCAGACGCTCAAGGCGGTGCTCGACGAGGGGCCCATGGATCCGCCGGAGCTGGCGGCCATGGTCATCCACGAGCTGGCCGCGGCGCTCACGCATGCGCACGAGGCGGGCGTCATCCATCGCGACCTGAAGCCCGAGAACGTCATGGTGCGCGAGGACGGCATCCTCAAGCTCATGGACTTCGGCATCGCGCGGCTGCTCGACATCGAGGAGCGGATGACGGTGACGGGCACGCTCGTGGGCTCGCCCGCGCACATGTCCCCCGAGATCATCGAGGGCCTGGAGGCCGGCCCCGAGGCGGACGTCTTCAGCGTGGGCATCATGTTCTACGCGGCCATGACGGGCCGGCTGCCCTTCTCCGCGCCCAACACCACGGCCACGCTCAAGCGCATCCTCGACGGCGACTACGAGGACCCGCGCCGCCGCGTCCCGTGTCTGTCGGATGAGCTGGCGGACATCTGCGCCCGCTGTCTCCAGAGGGACCCGAACCAGCGTTACCCGGACGCTGGCAAGCTGCGCGACGCGCTCGCGGACTACCTTGCGGGCCTGGGCTTCGCCCGCGTGGGCGAGGAGCTGGTGTCGTTCTTCGCCGACCCGCCGTCGTACCGGAAGCTCGCGCGCCAGCGCATCGTCGCGTCGCTGCTGGAGCGCGGTGAGCGGCTGCTCGCGGAGAAGCGCACGCCGCGCGCGCTCGGCTGCCTCAACCAGGTGCTGGCGCTGGACGCGCAGAACGCGCGGGCGCTGGGGCTGCTCAAGGGCATCCAGCGGGCGCAGCGCGCGCGGAAGTGGCGACGGCGTGGCATCCGGCTCGCGGTGGGGCTCGCGTCCCTCACGGCCGTGAGCCTCGGCGGCTACAAGCTGTACCACGCGCCCGCCGACGCCGCGTTCCATCCGCCCGAGGCGAGCACGCCCTCCACGCCCCCGTCCATGACGTCCGGAGGCCGCGAGCCGAGCGGCCCCGAGGCGACGGCGCCCTCCTCCACCGACCCGACCGGGGCTGGGCCCGCCGCGCCCACGGACACCGGCGTGGCCCCCGGCGCGCTGCCGCGAGCCCCCGAGGGTCCAGGCACACGCACGCCGTCGCCCCGGAGCGAGGGCTCGCGCGGCATGGCGTCGAAGAGCTCGCCCACCGAGGCGCCGGGCCCCCGCGCCGACGCGCTGTCCCTGGTCCCGGGCGGGCCCTCCCCGCGCACGGGCGGTCCGCGCGCGGTGGGCGGTGCACCTCGCGCCGCGGACGATGCGCGCGCGGCGGGAGGCCCTGGTGAGGAGCGCGTCGCCGGACGGCAGCCGGGGTCGAAGAAGGTCTTCGCCACCATCCTCGTGCGGCCCTTCGGGGTCATCCGCGTGGGCGACGGCGCGCCGAGCGCCCAGGCCCTGTCGAAGCACGACGTGGAGCTGTCCCCGGGGCGCCACACCGTCACCATCTCCTGCGACTACTGCCTGGACGTGAAGGAGGACATCGAGGTCCAGTCCGACGGCGAGAACCGCTTCCACCTGGGGGCCCAGCCCAAGCCGTCGCCGCTCTCGCTCGAGTACACGCCCGCCGAGGCCACCGTGCGCGTGGGCGACCAGGTGCGCACCGCGCGCGACAGCGTCCAGCACCCGTTCGAGATTCGCGCGCCGCGCGGCCCCGCGGGCTTCCTCCACACCGTCGCGGTGGAGATCTCCCACCCCGGCTACAAGACGGAGCGCCGCGTCGTGCAGCTGCGCCCGGGAGAGCCGACGCTCGTGGCCGGGAGCCTGTCCCCCGAATGAACCGTGGGCTCGCGCTCATCTCGCTCTGGCTCGTGCTAGGGACGCCAGCCGCCTCGCTCGCGCAGGAGGACACCGGGGACCCGGAGGTCACGGCCCTGCGCGCCAGCTTCGAGTACGGCAAGTACGCCGAGGTCCTGGACCGCGCCGGCGCGCGCATCGACCGGGGCGGGCTGGGCGAGGACGAGCTGGTGGAGCTGCACAAGCTGGCGGGCCTGGCCGCGTTCAACCTGGGCCGCACGGAGGAGGCCTCGCGCCACCTGCGCGCCCTGCTCCGGTTGGACCCCGACTTCAGCCTGGACCCGTTCGTCGTCCCGCCCCCCGCGGTGGCCTTCCTGGAGGGCATCAAGGACGACATGACCAACGAGCTGGAGTTCCTGCGTCAGGAGCGCCGGCTGCGCCAGGAGCGCGAGAAGGCGGAGACCGAGCGCCGCGAGCGCGAGCGCGTGGAGGCGGAGGTGCTGCGCCGCCGCGCCGAGGAGCTGGCCAGCCAGGTCAACGTGCGCACCGTGGAGAAGCGCAACTTCCTGGTCAACTTCGTCCCCTTCGGCGCGGGCCAGTTCCAGCAGGGCCGCAACAGCCTGGGCATCGTCTTCGCCGCCACCGAGGGTGTGCTCGCGGTGACGAGCGTCATCTCCTACTTCGCCTACGAGTCGCTCTTCGAGGAGCGCACGCTCGAGCTGGACAACGTGCTCGATGACGACGGCAAGGCCTCCATCACCATCCGCTTCATCCCCACCAGCCGCGAGCGCCAGCGAGACACCTGGCAGCTGCTCAAGCTGGCCTCGGCCGCGGGCTTCTACACCATCTACGCCCTGGGCGTGGTGGACGCGCTGTACCACCACGAGGACCAGGTGGTGCGCACCACCGTGGAGACGCGCGAGCCTCCGGCGCGAACCACGCCGCGCTCCGAGGTCCTGACTCCCCGCGCCACCCCGCCGCGCACCACCGCGCGCGTGGGCGTGTACCCCACCTCCGGCGGCGGCGGCGTCGCCCTGTCCCTCACCTTCTGAGCCCCTCAACCTCCAGGTATGTGAAGCCCTATGGCCAGCCTCACCGTCCGCAGTCCTGATGGCAAGGTCCGCGAGATCGCCCTGCACAAGCGCATCACCAGCATCGGCCGCAGCGCGGACAACGACATCGCGCTCGACGACCCCGGTGTCCCCGACAGCGCCCTGCACGTCACCTTCGACGGCACGCGCTACGAGGTGGGCACCCTGGGCGCCACCGTGCAGGTCAACGGCAAGAAGCGCGACACCCACGCGCTCGCCACCGGCGACGTGCTGCGCGTGGGCAACACGGAGCTGAAGTTCTCCCGCGAGGACGCCCCGCGCGCGCCCCCGCCCTCCACGCTCGCCCCGGCGCAGCGCGAGGCGCCGGCGACCAGGGACACGTCGGACTCGCACACCACGGAGCTGCCCGGGGTGCCCGGCCGCGAGCTGGCCATGCTGCGCCGGCTCACCGCCTTCAGCGAGCGGCTGCTGGCGCTCTACGACGTGGAGCGCATCCTCGAGAGCCTGATGGACGAGGCCATCGAGGTGACGCGCGCCGACAAGGGCTTCCTCATCCTGATGGAGAGCGGAGACCCGCGCGTGAAGGTGGCGCGCAACGTGGCGCGCGAGAACATCGAGGACGCGGTGGAGAAGCTGTCCGACTCCATCATCGCCAAGGTGGTCAAGGAGCAGCGGCCCCTCATCGTCGCGGACGCGGTGGACGCCCCCGAGTTCAAGGCCAGCGAGTCCGTGGTCAACCTGCGCGTGCACTCGGTCATGTGCGTGCCGCTGATGCACAAGGGCGACCTGTTCGGCGTCATCTACGTGGGCAACGACCGGCTGGTGAACCGGTTCGAGCCCAAGAGCGCGGACATGCTCACCATCTTCGCGGCGCAGGCGTCGCTCGTCCTGCAGAACGCGATGCTGGTCAACGACCTCAAGCTGGACAACACGGAGCTGCGCCGCAAGCTGGAGGACCAGCGCTACGGCGACATCGTGGGCGCCTGTCAGGGCATGCGCGACGTCTACAAGCGCATCGACAAAATCGCGCCCACGGACATCTCCGTGCTCATCACCGGCGAGACGGGCACGGGCAAGGAGCTCATCGCCCGGGAGATCCACCGCCGCTCGCCGCGCCTGAAGGGCCCGTTCATCACCATCAACTGCGGCGCCATCCCGGAGAACCTCCTGGAGAGCGAGCTGTTCGGCCACGTGAAGGGCGCCTTCACCGGCGCGGTGGCCACCAAGGCGGGCAAGTTCCAGGCGGCCATCGGCGGCACGCTCTTCCTGGACGAGATTGGCGAGATGCCGCTGCAGCTCCAGGTGAAGCTCCTGCGCGCGCTCCAGGAGAAGATCGTCTACAAGGTCGGCGACAACCGGGGCGAGCCGGTGGACATCCGCGTCGTCGCCGCGACCAATAAAATCCTCGAGGACGAGGTGAAGCGGAACACCTTCCGCGAGGACCTCTACTACCGCCTCAACGTCGTCACGCTGAAGCTGCCCCCGCTGCGCGAGCGCGGCGAGGACGTGGTGGTGCTGGGCCGGTTCTTCCTCCAGAAGTACTCGCGCGAGTTCAGCTCCCGGGCCAAGGGCTTCACCCCGTCCGCCGCGGTGGCCATGAAGAAGTACGGCTGGCCGGGCAACATCCGGGAGCTGGAGAACCGCATCAAGAAGGCCGTCGTGCTGTCGGACAAGCCGCTGCTGGGGCCGGACGACCTGGACCTCAAGCCGGAGAACCTGGACCCCATCATGCCGCTGCTCCAGGCCAAGGAAGAGTTCCAGAAGCGTTACATCAACGAAGTGCTGGCGCGGAACAACGGCAACCGGACCAAGACGGCCAAGGACCTGGGCGTGGACCCTCGCACCATCTTCCGGCACCTGGAGAAGCTGGAGGCGGAGAAGACCGGCCGGCCGCTGCCCCCCGAGGAGGGCGAGGAGCTGCTCTGACGGCGGCGCCCGACACACCGCGGATGGATTCGACGACGGCGCGAGCCCCCAGGGACAGGCCTCCCGGCCAGGGACGGGCGATGTGTGTCCTGGCCTCGGCCCTGGGCCTGCTGCTCGTCGGCTGTCTGTTGCCCCAGGACGACACCCTGCTCGACGACGTGCCCCGGTTCATGAACCGCTCGCCGCGCATCATCGAGTCGCTGGTGCTGCCCGAGGAGCGCATCATCCGGGACTTCGGCGCCACGCGGTGCGAGCTGACGTTCGAGGTCGCCGTGGAGGACCCGGACGTCGATGACCGCATCAAGGTGCACTGGTTCATCGACTACAACCCGCAGGACCCGCGCGGGCCCTACCGGGAGATCGCCCTCACCAACAACGGCGAGGCGCGCCGGCCGGACCGGGGCACGCTGCGCATCAACCTGGCCTCCGCGAACTCGGAGCTGAGCGCGCCGGGTCAGCACCTGGTGGAGGCCCTGGTGAGCGACGCGGAGCTGACGGACCGGCAGCCCGAGTCGCGCGTGGTGAACCTGCCCGACGGCGGCACCATCATCGACCCGGGCTTCGTCATCAGCTACACCTGGGTGGTGAACACGGTGCAGGGAGACTGCCGATGACCCGCGCTCCCGCCCGGCTCCTGGCCGCGCTGGTGCTGCTGTCCGGCAACACCCGCTGCGCCCTCTTGGACGAGCCCCCGGCGGACTCGCTCCTCGTCTGCACCTCCGACGCGGACTGCTCCGCCAACGAGACCTGCTTCGTCGACGGCTGCGGAGACCCGGGCCAGGACATCGTGGTGGAGGTGACGCCCAACCCGGCGCTGGGCCTGTACGCCCAGGACTTCCCGGTGGGGCGCCTGCGCGCCGAGCAGAACCTGCAGCTCTTCGGCGAGGCGTCCGTGCGGGGCCTGGTGACGCGCGCCACGGTGACGCCGCCCGCGCCGTCGAGCAGCGCCACCCGCCCCTATTCGGATCCGCTCTTCGTGCGCGCCGTCGGCACCAGCGCCCTCATCCCGGGCGTGGCCCGCTACCACCAGGCGTTGCTCGTGCCCGACAACGGGCAGTGGACGCTCCCCGTCGCCAGCGGCCAGTACGCGGTGACGCTGCTGGCCGAGGACCCGGACGTGCCGCCCGTGACGAACACCGGCACCGTGTCCCCGGGCGAGACACTCGCGATGCAGTGGCTGCTGCCCGCCGCCAACGCCGTCGTGCGGGTGCAGGGCCAGGTGGCGCTCCATGATGGCGCCCCCGTCCCCGCGGGGCTCGCGGTGGAGGCCCTGGACGCCCAGCTGCGTCCGCTGTCCCAGCGCATCCCGGTGACGGCCTCCACCGGGGCCTTCTCGCTGGCGCTGGCCCCGGAGGCCGCCAGCGCCAGCACCGTGCTCCTCCGGGTGACGGCGCTGCACGACGACGCGCTCATCCCCCAGCAGACCTTCCCCGTGGACCTCACGGCTCCGGTGGAGCTGGAGCTGGGAGACTTCGGCGCGCCGGTGCGCGTGACGGGCCGCGTGGTGGCGCTGGATGGCCGCCCCGTCGCCTCCGCCACCGTGTCGCTCCAGGGGCGCGTGAGCGGAGGCGGCACCTTCGCGAGCCCCCTGGCCACCACGGACCCGGAGGGCCGCTTCGAGCTGCGCTCACTGCCCAGCCCCGCCGAGGCGCCCCTGGAGCTGGTGGTGGTGCCGCCGCCCGGCGCCGCCTCCGGGCTCACCATCACCAACGCGGTGGTGCCGCGCACGGACACGGTGCTGCCGGACGTGGTCTGCGCCGAGCGACGCCTGGTGCGCGGCCTGCTGCGGTTGCCGGATGACACGACGCCCGCGGCCGGCGTGCGCCTGGTGGTGGAGCCCGTGGACACCGTCTCGGGGCGACGGCTGCCGCCCGACCTGGCCACGGAGACGATCACGGACGGCAACGGCGAATACACGCTGCGGTTGGACCCCGCGCTGTACCGGCTGGACGCCGTGCCCGGGGAGAACCTGCCGCGCATCGCCCGCTTCGTCTCCGTGGTGCCCGGCGGCGACGGCGTCGAGCAGGCGGTGTCCACCTTCTCCCTCCAGCGCGGGCGCACGCTGCGCGGACGCGCGCTGTCCTTCGCTCGCGAGCCGGGTGTGCCCCCGGGCCTGGCCTTCGCGTCCATCCGCTTCTACCGGGTGGTGAACGTGGAGGGCCGTCCCACCTCGGTGCTGCTGGCCCAGTCCGTGACGGACACGCTGGGCCGCTACACGGCGCTGCTGCCCATCCGCTGAAGGCCGCTCAGGGCGCCGAGGACTTCGCCGAGGGGCTCGCGCTCGCCGCCTTGAAGGCCGCGTGGAACGAGTCCACCGTGCCGCCCACCTCGTCCGCGTACTGCACCGCGTGCGTGGTGTAGAGGTCCAGCACCGCCTCCAGCCGGCGGTACACGGTGCGCAGCGGGGCGCGCTCGCGCGTCTGCAGATCACACTGGGACTCGCGCTCACGCAGCCGCGTCAGCCACTCGGTGCGAAAGCGCATCCATTCCTGGTCCACGTCGCGCGCGGGCGACACGCGCACCAGCTTCTCGCGGCCCAGCTCCAGCTCGTCCCACAGCGCGCGGGCGCCGGCCAGACACTCCGGGAAGCCGAGCGTCACGGTGGCGGGCGGCAGCTTCTCCGGCGTCATGGCCGCCACCGAGCGGCTCACGTTCACGATGATCCACACCGAGAACAGCGAGGTGAGCGCGATGTAGAGCCCATACGCGGCACCACGGTAGCGGCGGAAGCGAGGGTCTTTGCGGGGGTCGGGAGCGGACACGGGGTCCAGGTCTTACGACCGTGGACCCCGCGTGGCAACGCTTCCGTGGTCTCCCCACCCGGCTGAGCGGGCGGGGGTGCGGCCGGGGCTACTGACCGGCGG
>NZ_SRLW01000243.1:0-15253 GCF_006518215.1 Myxococcus sp. AB025B | reverse complement strand
GGCTCCTGGGTGAGCCGCGCGTGCACCTGGTGGTGGTGGGCGCGGGGCACGTGGTGGGCGCGGAGGGCATCGTGGCGCTCTTGCAGAAGAAGGGACACACGGTGCGGCAGCTGCCTCGGGATGCGGCGGTGGAGTGAGGGGCGGGGCTACACGGGGGTGAACTTCGCGCCATTGGGCTTCAGGCGCTCCAGGGCCTGCTTGAGGTCCTGGGAGACGATGAGGGCGGTGCGCCAACCCTTGGTGCGGAAGACCTTGGCGTCGCCCACCTTCGATGTGTCGATGCGCATGTCGTCCACCGCGAAGTACTTCCCTTCCTTCCCGGGCGGCGCGTGCTTGGGGTCCCAGAACTGCACCTTGGACGCCTGCTCGTCGATGCAGTGGATGACCTTCGTGGCCACCAGGATGACGTACTGGTCCGGCTGGCCCTTGATGCTCACGGGGAAGGTCTGCACGTCGTCGGGAGCCATCTCCATGAAGAGGGTCGCCAGCCTCACGTGGAGGATGGGGACAACCCCCACGCCCGCGAGGCAGAAGTCCAGCGGCTTTCCTGGCGCATCGATGGACACCCACAGAGGCCCCTGGACCTGGATGGGTTGCCCCGCCATGAACATCCAGGGATCGTCCACCTCCTGGCCCGGGGCGCTTTCGATGTCGCCCAGGTACCAGTATCCAGCTCGGACGTCCTCATCCAGCCTGAAATAGCGACTTGGCATGACGTCGTTTCTAGCGGCTATCCGCCCCGAGTGACGAGGATGTTGAGCTCCGTCCCCTTCGTCGCCACTTCGTCGCCCAGTTGCTTGAGCGAGCGCGTCAGCACTGCGCGACACTCATCCACCCGGCGGCAGTCACCGAGCGCCTCGCGCAAACGATCCAGGATGCGTTGGTGGTATGCCTCTGGATGAGGCCCCTTGTGCCCATCGACGCGCACGATGTTCTCGGGGTCCTTCAGCTTCATCCCAGCCCGCTTGAAGAGTCTCTCGAACCTCGGGGTCCAAGGCCCTCCGCGCGCGGCGGACTTGCTGTTCTTGTTCGTCGCGAGGTGGTGCTTCTCGGTGCGCCCGCTCCTCGACTCCGAGGACGCCATGGCGACCGCATGAGGCGCCAGCGCCACCGTGAAGCCCTCGGCCGACATCGCCACCGAGCGCACGCTTCCCACCGCCATGTACCGATAGCCCGCCTGCGACTCCACCGCGACCGCCGCCTGCGCCGAGCCCGGCAGCCCTGACGCCTTCGCCGCCAACCCCGCCGTGCTCCCAATCGCCGCCGTCGCGAGCATCACGAAGACGCGCGCCGCGTTCTCCCCGAGCACCTCGCCGTAGGCCTCGCCCGCGGCCTCGAGTTCCTCGAACGTTCGCGCCTCATCCACCCGCCGCACCAGCACCATCCACCCATCCAGCACCCGCCACACCGTGTCCACGCCCAGGTACGCAATCGCTGTCGCCGTCAACAACGAAGCCAGACCCTTGGACACGGGCTCGGGCAGTGCCCACAACAGCAAGTACATGCTCACGGACGCCGTCACCGTCGCCAGCAACGCCTGGGGGTCCGTCGCATCCTCCAGCGCCTCCGCGGTCTCTTCCCACACCGCGTCCATCGCTATGGCCAGCGCCAACGAGTACCGGCCGTCACTCCCCAGCAACGGTCCCTCTTCCAGTAGGCGCAGACAGTCTCCAGGCTGCGACTTGCGCTCGCACCAGCGCCCGTAGTCCCGTGTCAGCGCGTCATCGGCGTACGTCTCCAGCAACCGGAGTCCTCCGACCTCCGCGTCCCCGCGCGGGACGAGCCTGGGGCCCTGAGGCTGGTACTCGTACACACCACTTCGCTCCGGCACACCGAAGCGCTCGCGGGCCTCTCTCAACGGGTGCTCGAAGGGCTTCACGTCCCGGGCGAGCACCACCAGGGCCTCTTCGAACTCATCGTCGTCCAACTCCACCGGCCCCGAGTCCTCTTCCTCGAAGGGCACATGGACCTCTGGCGCGCCCTGGCCCGAGTCCAGTCGGACGACCCTCGTGCTCGAACAACCCATCAGGCTCAATGCCAACAGCCACACGATGGAGCGATGCGCGCTCATCCAGTCCCCATGCACATGACTTCGCGAGATTCGGGACGCAATAGCAGAGCAGTCTGACGTTCCACGGCGATGTCCATCCAGAGAGCCGAGGTGGTGCGAGCAGCGCTCGTGGAGCAGACTCCAACACGGCCCGAAGTCCGGCCAAGACACCTCCGGCAGAGACCTCCTCGCAGGCGCTCGCCGCCCTTCAGGAAGGCCACCAGGAGCCCGCGCGATGTTCGACACGCTCCTGGTGCGGCCCCTCACCTCCGCCTTCTGACGACGCGCAGTGGAGTGACAACCCACGAGGAGGACGCAGCCCTGCGTCTGACCTCCGTCCACGGAGCCCCGGGGTAATCAACGACTCACAGCCCCACGTCGTTCACCCTGGCTCCACAATCCCTCACAAGAAGACGATTTCTTGCCCCCCACATCTCCTGCGCTAGGAGTTCCGCCATTCCTAGTGCATGAGTGGGGGAGTCCAGGATGTACGAGTACCATGTGGATGCGTTTGTGCCGCCCGCGCCCGGCTGCGGCAGCACGGAGTCGGGCTGGAGTCCGCAGCGCTGCGCGGAATTCGCGAAGTTCCTCAACAACTACGCGGCCCAGGGATGGAAGCTGCACTCCAGCGAGTACCGCGCCGTCACCACGAACAGTGGTTGCAGCACCAGCAAGGGCTCGTGGCTGGTCTGCGTCTTCGAGCGACAGAGGACGGGATGACCCCGAGCCCCCACTCCCAAAGCAACCCCTGGGAGGGGAATGAGTACTCCGCACTGGCGCGCTTTCCGCCGCCAGTGCGGAGCAGTCCAGACTCCGCCTCGCCACCCGCATCGCGATGGCACTGGTGGCTCAATCCCCTGGCCTGGCTCGTGGTGGGACTCATCCTCCTCTACCGGCACCTGCTCCCCAACGCCTGGAAGCGCCACTGCATCTACACGCCCACGTGCTCGCTGTACGGCCTGCGCTCCATCCAGCGGTATGGGGTTGCAAGGGGATCGGCACGGACATGGGCTCGAATCCGTCGCTGCAATGGGGCCCTCTATCTCGGGGGAGTGGATGAGCCCTGAGGACTGCTGCCAGCCACCCCGAGCCCTTCAACACCTGGACGTGCGAAGGGGCGTGAAGCCCGGCCTCCGCCCCGCCCCGTAGCGCCCGGATTCGCCCGCGCGGGCAACGCCCGCGCCCACCGTGGCGACCGCGCTTCCCACCCGCGCCTCACACCTGTCCGCTCCCCGGCACCACGCGTGCAGCCGAGCCCGTGGGGCCCCGACTGCCCGTGAGCGAACGGACAGCCGGGCGACCTCCCACGTCGTTCACCCTTGCACTTCCACCCCACTTGCTTATTTTGCACGCCAAATTTAATTTAGCTGTCGAAACCTCGAAGCACTTATAAAAATAAGGTCAGACCCGCCGATGCCCATGGATGAGCTCGACTTCCGCCTGGTGGACCTGCTGCAGCGCGATGGCCGCGCGACGCAGCTGGAGCTGTCGCGCGCGGTGGGGCTGTCGCAGCCCGCGGTGGCCGAGCGCATCCGCAAGCTGGAGGAGCGGGGCGTCATCACCGGCTACGCGGCGCGCGTGGACGCGACGAAGCTGGGCAAGGACATCACCGCCTTCATCGGGGTGAGCATCGAACATCCGAAGTACTTCGAGGGCTTCGCCAAGAAGGTCCTCGCGCTGCCGGACGTGCTGGAGTGCCACCGCGTCGCCGGGCAGGACTCGTATCTGTTGAAGGTCAAGTCGGCCAACACGCGGACGCTGGACTCGCTCCTCGTGGAGACGCTGCGCACCATCGCCGGCGTCACCCGCACGCAGACCGTCATCGTCCTGTCGTCCATCAAGGAGGACACGCACGTCCGCGTGCCTCCCGAGCTCGCCAAAGGAGAGTGAAAGATGAGCGCCGATGCCATGAGCGCACCCCTTCCCCCGCCGCCGGTCTGGCGACTCGCCCAACGCATGTCGCGCATCAAGACGTCCGCGGTGCGCGAAATCCTCAAGGTGGCCGAGCGCCCGGACATCCTGTCCTTCGCCGGCGGCCTGCCCGCCCCGGAGCTGTTCCCCGTCCAGGCCATCGCCCAGGCGCACGCCCAGGTCATGGCCGACGAGGGCCCCGCCGCCCTCCAGTACAGCACCACCGAGGGCTTCGGCCCCCTGCGTGAGTGGATCGCCGGCCACCTGGGCAGGAAGGGCCGCGTCTGCGAGGCCCACCAGGTCCTCATCACCAACGGCTCGCAGCAGGGCATCGACCTGGTCGCCAAGGTGCTGCTGGACCCGGGCGATCTGGTCATCGTGGAGAACCCCAGCTACCTGGCCGCGCTGCAGACCTTCGGCGGCTACGAGGCGAAGTTCGCCACCGTGGAGAGCGACGACCAGGGCATGCGCATGGATGACCTGGAGCGGGTGCTGGCCACGTGCAAGCCCAAGCTGCTCTACATCGTCGCCAACTTCCAGAACCCCAAGGGCACCACCCTGGCGCTGGAGCGCCGCAAGAAGCTGGTGGAGCTGGCGCAGCAGCACCGCTTCCTCATCCTCGAGGACGACCCGTACGGCGAGCTGCGCTTCCGCGGCGAGCACCTGCCGTCCCTGGCCGCGTTCGATGACCAGGGCGTCGTCGTCTCGCTGGGCACGTTCTCCAAGACGCTGGCCCCCGGCCTGCGCATCGGCTGGGTGGCGGGTCCGCGCGACTTCGTGCGCAGCCTCACCATCGCCAAGCAGTCCACGGACCTGCACACCGCCACCCTCGCCCAGCGCGCGGTGGCCCGGCTGCTCAAGGACTTCGACTACTACGCGCACCTGGACGCGCTCACGCCCGTGTACGGCCAGCGCGCCAACGCCATGCTGGACGCGCTCAAGGCCTACATGCCCCAGGGCACCAGTTGGACGCATCCGGAGGGCGGCATGTTCCTGTGGGCCCGGCTGCCGCCCGGCCTGAGCGGGGACACGCTCCTGCCGCGCGCCATCGACCAGAAGGTGGCCTTCGTGCCGGGCAGCCCGTTCTTCGCCAGCGACCCGCGCTCGGAGTTCATCCGCCTCAACTACTCCAACCGCCCGCCCGAGCTCATCACCGAGGGCATGAAGCGGCTGGGTGGCGTCATCTCCGGCGCGCTCTAGGCCGCGCTCCTGACACCTCGATGCCGTGCCGCGCCGCGTCGGACACCCGACGCGGCGCTTTCGTTTTCGTCCAAGTTGAATGTCGATTCAGGTTTCAACTTCATCGGTGCTGGCCAGGGCGGGCCGGGTTGCGTAGCCTTGGCGGCGGGTTTCCCGGCGGCACGGGCCCACAGGTGGGTGTCCGAGGGCCGCCCCAACACACCGGAGAGAGACAGACATGCAGCTCAAGGACCTGAAGGTGATTGTGACGGGCGGCGCCCAGGGCATGGGTGCGCACTTCGCGCAGCGGCTGCTGGAGGCGGGCGCGCAGGTGGCGGTGGGTGACGTGGCCGAGGACAAGCTGGCGGCGCTGCCCGCGGGCATCCACCGGCGCAAGCTGGATGTGTCGTCGGAGGCGGACATCACGTCGTTCGTGGCCTGGGCGCACGGGGCGATGGGCGGGCTCAACGGCCTCATCAACAACGCGGGCATCCTGCGCGACGCGCTGCTGGTGAAGAAGGACCGGACGACGGGCGAGGTGAAGAAGCTGTCCACCGCGGACTGGAACGCCGTCGTCGGCGTCAACCTCACGGGCGCCACGCTGATGGTGCGCGAGGTGGTGGCGAAGATGGTGGAGACGGACCAGAAGCCCGGCGTCGTCGTGAACATGTCGTCCATCGCCCGGCATGGCAACCGCGGTCAGTCCAACTATGTGTCCGCGAAGGCGGCGCTGGCGGCGAACACGGTGACGTGGTCGCGCGAGTTCGGCCCGTTCGGCGTGCGCGTGGGCGCGGTGGCCCCGGGCATGATTGAAACGCCGATGACGCAGGGCATGAACCAGAAGGCCCGCGACGCGCTGGTCTCCGCCATCCCCGTGGGCCGCATCGGCCTGCCCGAGGACATCTGGCTGGCCGTGAAGTTCATCCTCGAGTGCGACTACTTCAACGGCCGCACCATCGACGTCGACGGCGGCCTGAGCTTCTAAGGCTCTCGCGCTGCTGGCGCGTCTCCTCGTGAGGAGGCGCGCCGCACGCGCCGCCGACGCGGCCACGCCTCGACGGTGGCGCGTCCCGCCCGAGGCGCGCAGCCCGGCTCCGCGGGCGAAGGTGGCCCTCGGCTTCGAGGACCGCACCAGCGAGGTCGGACCTCTCTCGCAGGAGGCGCGTCCCGCCCGAGGCGCGCAGCCCGGCTCCGCGGGCGAAGGTGGCCCTCGACTTCGATGACCGCGCCAGCGAGGTCGGACCTCTCTCGCAGGAGACGCGTCCCGCCCGAGGCGCGCAGCCCGGCTCCGCGGGCGAAGGCAGCCCTCGACTTCGATGACCGCACCAGCGAGGTCGTTCACTCTCCTCGGGCGACGAGGCCCTTATCGCCGGCTGGCGGCCTCGACCTTCGTCGGGTGCAACATCACCGGCTGCCCCGTGTAGAGCAGCTTGTAGGCGCCGTAGCTGCCGAGCACGTGCTTCACGTACTCGCGCGTCTCGTCGAACGCGATGTGCTCCACCCACTCGTCGAGCTCCGCCTGCGGCAGCGCCTGACGCCAGCGGTCCACCGCGTGCGGCCCCGCGTTGTACGCCGCCACCGCGTACGCGACGTTGCCTCCGAAGCGGTGCAAGAGCTGCCCCAGGTACGCCGAGCCCAGTCGCACGTTCTGCGCGGGCTGCAGCAGGTTCGACTCCCCCACGTCCCCCAGCTTCAGCGCCTTGGCCACCTGCTTCGCCGTCGCCGGCATCAGCTGCGCCAGCCCCAGCGCCCCCGTGGACGAGCGCGCCGTGGGACGGAAGCGGCTCTCCTCGCGGATGAGCCCCTGCATCAGGTCCGGGTCCACCTTGGACGCCTTCGAGTACCGCTGGATGACGTTGCGGAACGCCAACGGCCACGTCGCCTCCCACACCGGACGTGACTTGGGGCTGAGCGGGCCCTGCACCTCGCGCCGCAGCGACTCGCGCGCCACCTGCCGCGCCGCCCGCTTGCGCCCCGTGCGCACCATCGTCTGGTAGAGCAGCCGCGCCGGCGCCTCCGACAGCCCTCGCGAGTTCACCGCGAGCAGCTCGTCCGCCGCCCCCGGATGCCCCAAGCGCAACAGCTCCACGCCCGCCGCGAAGCGCACGTCGTGACGCAGCGACCCCAGCGGCAGCGGCCACACCTCGTCCGCGGGCTCCTCCGCGTCCCCGCTCGTCCCAGCCACGGGCGACAGCCGACCCAGTCGCTCCGGCGCCAGCATCGCCAGCCGCGAGCGCGCCAGCATCCCGTACCAGGTCGCGGGCCGCTCGGTGGCCAGCTGTTCGTAGTCATCGAGCGCGGTCGCGCTCGTCAGGGGCACGGGCTCGCGCACCCGCGCGCGCCAGTACCGCGCCCGCCACAGCGCCTCGTCCGTGCGCGACGCCGCGGGCAGCCGCTCCACCGCCTCGAGCGCCGACAGCGCCTCCGCCTTCGCCTCGCGCCGCGTGTGCAGCCAGAAGGCCCGGAAGAGCGCCTCCGACGCGAAGTTGCCCGCCGGGTAGCGCTCCGCCGTCTCCTGGTAGCGCGCGAGCGCCTCATCCAACTGCCCCGTGCGCTGCAGCAGCCACGCCTCGAAGAAGAGCGCGTCATCCGCGTACCCATGCTCGGGATAGTCGCGCGCGAGCGTGGCGTACGTGGTGATGGCCGACCTGGGGTCCACCACCGACTGCGAATAGCCCAGCACGTAGAGCGCCTGAGGCCGGTACTCCGCCGACGTGCACTTCTCCACCACCGGCGTCAGCATCTGGATGGCGCGGCGGTGCTGGCGCTCCTTGCGCAGCGCGCGCCCGAAGGCCAGGTGCGCCCGACACGACAGCTCATCCGGCGGGTCCACCTGCGACATCACCCCCGCGAGCAGCTCCGTCGCGGACCCGTGCCGGTGCAGCTCCACCAGCGCCTCCCCACGACGCACCTTCCACTTGAGCGGCAAGGGCAACCCCTTGAGCCGCTCCTTCGCGCGCTGCGCCTCGCGCGACAGGGGACTGGTGGCCCACACCTCCAGCAGCGCGCGGTGCTCGACGTTGTACAGCCCCTGCGCCCGCGCCAAATCACAGATGGCCAGCAGCGCCTTCATCCGCAGCGCGTCCGGCCCCCGCGCCTGCCGGCTGTCGATGAGCTCCTGCAGCGCCTGCAGCGCCCCCGGGATGTCCCGCCGCCGCTGCAGCACGCGCGACAGGCTGAAGCGCGCCTCCGCGTACAGCGGCGAGCCCGAGCTCACCTCGCGGTACTGCGAGGCGGCCAGCTCCAACCTGCGCAGCTTCTCGTTCGCCTGCGCCGCCCACAGCAGGCAGTGGTCCTTCAACGGCACATAGTCCACCGCCAGCGCCGCCAGCTCCTCCGCCGCGGTGGCGTAGTCGCGGCCCAGCAGCGCGCTCTGCGCTCTCAGGAAGCGCACCGGCAACGTGGGCTCCTGGTCCGCGAGCAGCGCGCGCGCCTTCGCGAAGCGCCCCCTTCGCACCTCCGAATGTGCCCGCGCGAGCACCCCTTCCGCGAAGTAGGGCGCCAGCTGCTCCGGGCCGAACGACGCCACGGACAGCTCCGCGCCAGAGGGCTGCTCCGCGGGCGTGTCGAGGAGCTGCTCGAGCTGCTCCTCCGACAACACCTCACCCGGCTCACCCTCCTCGGGAGCCTGCGCCCACGCGGAGCCCGCGCCGCCCACCAGGCCCGCGCACGCCACGCACACCGCCATGGCACTCGCGCGCAGCCGACGTCGTCCATCCATGCATGCCCTCGTCGCGTTTCGGGCCACTGAGGATTCGCACGCCGGGCAAAGTTGGGACCGGGCACCGCGCACGCCACACGCGCACGCGTCGTCCAGGCGATACACGCGCGCGACGTGTCCGCGCGTCACTGCCAGAAAGCCAACGGAAGGCCCCTCGCGCGCACGTGGGTGCGCCTGCGCCAGGGTGCCGCCGGGGACGACGTCACGCGGGGGTGGAGAGTGCCCTCACCCGCTCCGCGAGCGCGCGGTTCATCACCTCATAGGCGGCCCGGAACGCGTCCCGCCGGGGCCTGCCCATGAACCACGTCACCACGCCGCTGAAGTCCTCGCCGTGCACCAGCCGCGTCCCGGAGCCCTCGGGGCGCAGCTCGAACCCGTGCCTGCCGAACATCAGCCCCGGTACGCCGCCCGTCCACTCCAACCTCATGGGTGGCTCCACCCGCGTCAGCGTGGCGCGAAAGCCGAACACCCGCCCCGAGCCATCCGGCGAGCGCGCCTTCATCGCCACCCGCGCGCCCACCTCCACCCTCCCGTGCGCCTCCAACATCAACGGGTTCCACAGGGGATAGGCCTTGAAGTCACACAACACCGCCCACACGGCGTCAGGCGACGCGTCGATGAAGGCCTCGGTCCTCAACTGGAACATCCACCGCCCTCGCGCCCTTCGCTTCTGGCCACTGCAAAGTCACACCCACGCCGTCACCGGTGTGAAGCCAACGCTCACATGCCTCCCGGGACGATTGCGGGATGACAGGCGAATCGCGAGTCTCTAAGTTAATCAGGAACAAGCGGAGAGAGTGTGAGTTCCCCGGATTGGAAGCCGGGACACGCGCTCCGCGCCGCCAGGTGGAACGAGCCACCACGGGCCGCCCTCCGGGACATCGGATGGGGAGCCCAGACCAGGGGTGCACGGCGAGGGGCACCCACCGCTAGTAGAGGTCGACGGGCATCATCGCGCCCGCCTCGAACTCCGGAGCGCGCCGCAGCTGGTCCAGCACGCGAGGCGCGCAGCGCAGGTGGAGCATGGGCATGGAGCCCGGCTCGCTCACCGAACGCACGGAGCCCAGGAGGTGGTGCGCCTCGAGCCAGCGCATGAAGCTCTCGTGGAAGCGAGCGCTCTCCGCCAGCCCGGCCCGTTGGACCTCCGCCCGTGACAGGGGCGGGGGACGTGCGGGCGCGCGCGCGCGGGGAGGCGCGGGCGTCTCCCGGGGCATCACGGTGATGTCGATCCACTCGGGCTGCGTGCGCGCGCTGGCCATGCCTGGCAAGGCTCGCACACCCGAGGAGACGCGGGGAACCCCCGCCGCGAAGCCGTCTCCGGGTTCGCCATTCTTTCTGCTCATGGCCTCATCCTCCCCCGGGCCCGGCGCTCGACTGGCGCCGACCCCGGTTTCGACCCACCACCGTCACCTGAAGACAGCCAGGCCCTTGCCCGTTCGGTGACCACCAGAGCGAGGAAGCTTGACCGCATTGGCCAAAATCAAATCCCGCACCTCGAGCGCCGTCAAGTCAGGGGCGCGGCACCGATAGAGCGCCGCGATACCGGCTACATAAGGCGCCGCCATGCTGGTGCCACTCATTCGTTCGTAGAACGCCTGGTTGTTACAACGCCGCTCGGTGCTCGAGTACACATTGACTCCGTAACCCATGACGTCGGGTACGACGCGGCGCTCCACGACACCGCTGGCGGAGAAATGAGCCACGTTGCGCTCGAAGTCGACTGCACCGACGGCCAGGGACTCGTCAAAGGCGGCTGGATAACCAACCGTGTCGGGTCCACTGTTACCTGCCGCGACAACAGGCAGCACGTTGCTGTCGAGCAGCCGACGGATCATGGTCTGCAGCGCGCGCTGGTTGAGGCGGTAGTCGGCCTCCGAGATTCCCGGCGGCGGCTTGAGCGGGAAGCCCAGGGACAGGTTCACCACCGCGGGGCGGGTGACGTTCTGCGGGCTGCTGAACTGGTGCAGCAGCCACTCCATGCCGGCGGCCACGCGGCCCAGGCTGGTGCGGATGGTCTCCGATTCGATGACGGACGCGACGTAGAGGTCCACCTCCGGAGCGACGCCGTGGTGCGTGCCCGCGGCGATGCCGCACACGTGGGTGCCGTGGCCGTCCGGGTCGAAGCCGCGGATGTCGCGCGCCGGATTGTGCGGCGAGTTGGGGAACAGCGACACGTAGCGGAACTGGATGACCCTGGCGGCGTGCTCGGGGTGGTCGGCGTCCACGCCGGTGTCGAGCACGCCGAGCAGCACGCCGGCGCCGCGGATGCCCTGGGCGTGGGCCAGGGGGACACCGCTCTCCTCGGGCCACTCGCGCTCGGCCAGGGAGCTCATGCCCCGGTTGCGCGGGCCGGACTGTCCGGCGGACACCGGTCCGGGGAACGACAGGGGCACCACGTCGGGGATGAACTCGAAGTCGGCGGCGAGCTCGCCGCGCGCCTCCGCCTCCGTGGCGTCCGAGTAGAAGTGGGCCATGGTGGCGCCGATGAGCGGCATGAAGCGGAAGCTGCCCGCCTCGCTGCCCGTCTGCTCCGAGACAGGAGCGCCGGGCAAGGGCGGGGTGGTCGCGTCCGCGCCACGGGTGGTGGGGCGCTTCACCTTCGAGCCCTTCGCGACGCGCTTGCGCGCCTCCTGCCCGCTGACGGGAGGACGGGGACCGGGCAGCGTCGCCGAGCGCAGGCCCAAAAGCGACAGCGTGTCCGGCGCGCGGTTGGCGACGGTGAAGCGAAGCGCCGTGGTGCGCGGCAACACGCGCTCACCCTGCTGCGTGCCGCGAGGCCCGACGCGGGCCTGTGTTTCGATGGACTCCTTGGGGACCAACAGGTAGGACTTCATGGGTTGTCGACTCCTTGAACCACCGTGCAACGCGGAGGGCGACGGACAAGGGCCACCCGCATCCAGACCGCGTCCGCCATGCCCGGAGCCTCGCGAGCCCGGCGGATGTGAAGGCGCGCTTCCTGGGCGCGCGGCTGCCGGGACCTCCCGCCCGGCGTGATGAGACCTCCCGGAATCCCTGAAGCCATTGTGAGATTGGACAGGACCGGCCTGACAATTAAAGCAGGGTTTCCAAGCTGTAGACGCCTGGCCCCCCCTGTTTCGGTCCTGGCGGGACTTTCTGGAGCGTCGGGAAGTATGAAGGAGGCCCTCTGACTGCTCGGAGCGGCACAGGAGGGGTGTCCGCCAGCCGACCCGGGCCGTCCGGGCGACAGGGCGGAGCGGGGGGAAGTTCGGGTCCCCACAATTGTTCGCCTACGTCGCCCCCGACGGATTAAGTGGGGCGGACGGTCCGTCCTCTGGAGCCATCGACGTGATTCCCTACTGGCATGCCCCCTCGCTGAAGCTGGGGCCTCTCACCATCGAGCCCTTCGGCATCTTCGTGGCCGCGGGCATCCTCCTGGCCGCCCACCTGCTTGGCCGCCAGGCGAAGCGCCAGGGGTTGGACCCCACGCCGCTCGCCGACTACGCCCCCTGGGGCGTGGGCGTGGGCGTGCTGGTGGGACACTGGGTGCACCTGTTCTTCTACCACCCGGAGGAGCTGTCCAAGAGTCCGTTCCAGATTCTGAAGGTCTGGGATGGGCTGTCGTCCTTCGGGGGCCTCGTCGGCGGCATCATCGCGGCCATCTTCTTCTTCCGGCACCGCAAGCTGCGCTTCAACGACTACGCGGATGCGTTCGCGCTGGGCGTGGCGCCGGGCTGGGCGGTGGCGCGGCTGGGGTGCTTCGCGGTGCATGACCACCCGGGCGTGCGCACCGACTTCTTCCTGGCGGTGGCGTTCCCCAACGGGCCCCGTCACGACCTGGGCATGTACGACGCCATCGCGCTCTTCGCCATCTCCGGCCTGCTGTACGCGCTGCGCGACGTGGAGAAGATGAAGGGGCGGCTGTTGCCGCTGCTGGCGATTCTGTACGCGGCGTGCCGCTTCGGCTTCGACTTCCTGCGCGCCACGGACATGAGCTACGTGGACGCGCGCTACTTCGGGATGACGCCGGCGCAGTACGGCTGCTTCGCGCTGGTGGCCTACGGCCTGTGGGGCCTCTTGCGTCGCCGCGAGCCGAGCGCCCAGGCCGCCGCGCCGGGCGAGGGCTCCCACACGAGCCACCCCACGCACCGACGCGCGGGCTGAGCCACCCCACGCCCGGGCCCCTTCACGCGGGCTCGGGCATCCGGACGTTCGCGAGCTTGCGCTCGGCGAGCACCGAGTGGATGTGGGCGATGCGGCCATCCGCGCCCAGGTCCACGCGCACCACCGCCCGCGTCGCGAGCATCGGGTCCTTCGCGGGCGCCAGGAGCATCACCAGCGCGGGCAGGCCGTTGAGCCACTGCAGCTCCACCGCTCGCGGCGAGCCTCGCAGCTCCATCAGCTTCGTCAGGAACGTCAGCACGCGGCGCGCGCCCACCACGGGCACCAGCGCGGCGCGCACCTCGCCCCGGCCATCCGAGAGCGCCTTCACGTCGACGGACAGGAGCGCCTCGGCGGCCGCGACGTCCCGCTCGAGCAGCGCCGCCATGAAGCCCTCCAGCGCCGCGAGCGTGCGCTGCTGGAGGTCCTGGGTCGGCACGCAGCGCTCGCCGTCATACGCCGCCATGGCCGCGCGGGCGCGGTGGTGCACCACCTTCACGTGTGCCTCGCTCATGCCCAGCGCCTGGGCCACCTCGCGCACGGAGGAGTCGAACACGTCGCGCAGCAGCAGCACCGCGCGCTGCTTGGGCGTCAGCGCCTCCAGCGCCAGCAGGAAGGCGAAGGAGACGCTCTCCAGCAGCTCGTAGCGCCCCTCCGTGGAGCCGCCTCCGGGCAGCCTCGCCTCCACCGCGGGCGGCACCTCCTCGTCCCCCGTCTCCAGGGGTGAGGGCAGCCACGTCCCGACGTAGCCCTCGCGACGGCGACGGCGCAGCGAGTCCCGCGACAGGTTCACCGCCACCCGCGTCAGCCAGGGGCGCAGCTCCTCGTGCCGCGCGGGCGGCGAGGCGAGGGCGCGGGCGAAGGTCTCCTGCACCAGCTCGTCCGCGTCCGCCGCCACGCCCGTCATCCGGTAGCACAGGCCCCAGAGGTAGCGCTCATGCTCGCGCGCCGCCTCCTCCAACACCTCTCGCGACAGGTCCGACATGGCCTCAGGCTCCCACCGCCAGGCGACGCGGCGCCACCTCCGCGTGATGGAGCAGCGCGCGCTCCACGGACTCCGCGCTGGCGAAGGACGCGTCCGACAGCATCCCCTCCTCGCCGACCCAGTCTCCCACGCGGAACAGGCCCGCGACGTGCGGCACCGCGGGCGCGGGCCTCCCCGACAGGCCGCCCGTGCTCGCCGTCGGGAGCCAGTGGCTCACCACCAGCGCGGGCCGGAAGCGGCGGGCGACGAGCACCTCGCGCCAGCCCGGCTGCAGCACGTCCATCACCGCCTCCAGCTCCGCCTCGGTCGCCTCGGGGGCGGACGGCGACAGGTACTTCATCACGTGCACCATGGCGCCGCCCTCCGGCCCCAGCCGGGCGTAGGCCGAGTGCACCGAGGCGTACCAAGGGCCATCGACGCCGAGCGCGAAGAGGGACTCGCTCCTGGGCAGCCGCGACAGGCCCAGCTCCAGCGTGGCGGCCCGGATGGGCGTGGCGCCTTCCGCCTCCTTCGCGAGCACCGCGTCCCCGGGCAGCAGCGACGCCACGTCCCTGGGGCTCCCCGCGAGCACCACCGCGTCCGCCGCGCGCACCGAGCCATCCGACAGCCGGAGGCCGCGCACCTGGCCCTGCTCGACGACCACGCCCTCGACGCGAAGGGACAGCTCCAGCGTCGCGCCGGACGCCTTCGCCACGGCGGCCACCGCGTCCACCAGCGCGGCCCAGCCGTCATCGAGGTAGAGCACGCCTGCCTCGATGGCGAGCTGCACCTGCGTCACCGCGGCCTCCGCGCTCAGCGCGTCCAGGTCCGAGGCGTAGGTGGCCACGCGCACGAGCGCGGCGACGAGGGCGCGCCCGTCCTCCCGGGACATGCGCGTGTCGAGCCACTGGCGCATCGGCACGTGCGTCAGCGGCTCCGTGTCCACGCGGCGCAGGCTCGCCAGCAGCCGCGCCATCTCCAGCTTGCTGCTCAACTGCAACACGTCGGTGGTCAAGAGTGACACGGGCCCGCGCGGCAGCGTGTGCAGTCTGCCGGCGCGCAGCGCGTAGGAGCCGCCCGACTCTCCGGCGACGCGGCCCCGCGGCTTCACGCCCAGGCGCCCGAGCACCCGCATGCCGGCCCCCGCCCGGTACAGCGCATGCGGCCCCAGGTTGAAGCGGAAGCCCTCCACGTCCGTCGTCTGCGCGCGACCGCCCAGGTGCCTGGAGCGCTCGTACAGCGTCACCTCGCAGCCACCGCGCGCCAGCAACGCCGCCGCCGTCAGCCCACCCAAGCCGCCTCCCACCAC
>NZ_SRLW01000242.1:0-15257 GCF_006518215.1 Myxococcus sp. AB025B | reverse complement strand
TATGTGGAGTACGCGCTGTTCGACGCGAAGGGCCGTCGGGCATGTAGAAGACGTGGTTGCTCTCACCGAAGCCGTTGTCACAGACGCGCGCGTTGAAGTCGTCCCGCACCCGACGGCCCTTCGCGTCGAACAGCGCGTACTCCACATAGGCGTCCCGGGGCAGCGCCAGCGAGCGCTTCCACAGGCCGGGGCCCGCGCGCTCCAGCGGCAGCGGCTCGCCCTTCCAGTCCTGGAAGTCCCCCTGGACGAAGACGGGCCCGCGCCCTCGCCACACGAAGGTGGCGGTGTCGCCGATGATGACGGGTGTCCCTTCCGCTCGCGCTCGCGCTTCCAGCTCCCTGGCATCCATCCCGCGTCGCTCCTAGGCAGTTCCCGTCGCTGTTTCTAGCCCGAGTCACCCACGCGCGCGCTCGGGCTTCGTCGCTCAGCCGAGCAGCTGCTTCAGCGCGCCTTCCAGCTCCGGGAAGCCGAACGCGAAGCCCGCCGCCCGGGCTCGCGCGGGCAACACCCGCTGGCCCTCGAGCACCACCTTGGACATCTCCCCCAGCGCCGCCTTCACCATGAAGGCCGGGACATGCATCACGCTGGGGCGCCCCAGCGCGTGGCCCAGCGCGTGCGCGAAGGCCGCGTTCGTCACCGGCTCCGGCGCGGTGGCGTTCACCGGCCCCTCCAGCTCCGGGTGCGCCAGCGCGAACTGGAGGAGCGCCCGCGCGTCGTCCAGGTGAATCCAGCTCACGTACTGCTTGCCGCTGCCCACCGGCCCTCCGGCGCCCAAGCGGAACGGCGGCAGCATCTTGTGCAGCGCGCCGCCGTCCGGATGCAGCACCATGCCCATGCGCACCACCGCCGTGGGAATCCCCGCCTCCTCGCGCGCCCGGAGCGCCTGGGCCTCCCACGCCACGCACACCCGCGCGAGGAAGTCGTCGCCGGGGGCGCTGTCCTCCGTCAGGGCCTGCGCCTCGCGAGCGCCGCCGTAGTAGCCGATGGCCGACGTGGACACGAAGCGCCTCACCGTGCCCGCGGCCTTCATCGCGTCCACCAGCACCCGCGTGCCCTGCACCCGGCTGTCGTGGATGCGCTGCTTCGCGTCCTTCGTCCACCGCTGCGCCACCGGCTCGCCCGCCAGGTGCACCACCGCGTCCACGCCCGCGAGCGCCTCGGGCGCCATCGCCGTCCGCCCGTCGAACACCGCCCCCGTCACCCCCGCGGGCAGCCGCTCCAGCGCCCGGGCCACGTCCCGCGTGAGCACCTGGACCTGATGGCCATGACTCAACAAACCCTGGACAAGTCCTGGGCCCAGAAACCCCGTGGCCCCCGTCACCGCCACCTTCATGGGGTGGCTCCCGGGGCGGCCGGCGCGGCCACCGGCGTCGTCAGGTCCACCCCCACCAGCTTGCTGAGCGACTCGAAGAAGGCCGTCTGCTCCTCCGGCTTCATCTTCCCCGAGTGTCGGTAGACCAACACTCCCTGGGCATCCAGCAGCAGCACGTTGGAGGTCTTCAGCGGCAGCGTCCACGGCGCCTCGCCCATGGCTCCTTTCAGGTCCACCAGGATGGGCACGCCCACCTTCTTCTCCTCGTCCCGGACGTAGGAGAGGGCAATCTGCCGAGCGGGAAAGAAGTCGAACTTCATGAGGTTGGCCACCGCCACCACCGTGGCCGCCCCCAACAGGTTGCGCTCCTTGCCCCGCGCGAAGAGCTCCTCCTTCAGCCCCGCGTTGAGCTTCGTGGAGTCCTTGTCCTCATAGAAGAGAATTACCGGTTTTCCACGCCAGCGAGAGAGACGCACCTCTTCTCCGCTCGAGGTTCGTAACGTCGCGTCCTGCGGACCGTCCGGAAGGTTGGACGCGAGGGCTCCCTGGGAAAGCAGGGCGGCCGCCAGTGTGCCGGTGATCCACGTCTTCATGAGGTGACCCCTGGTGGACAAGGTTGATACAAACCATGGACATAGCCTTGACAAGGCCTGGACGCAAACGTTACCTCTCAGCAGCAGCCGCCTGAATCCGGAGGATCAACCGATGGCCCTTCCCCGTCCCGCTGTACAGCCGATGTCGGGCGAGCTTCCCCTGGAGCAGGCCTGGCTGAAGCTCGTGCAGGCACAGGTGGAGACGTCGTTGGGCGAGCTGTTCGACCTGCCGGACGAGGCCCGCCTGGACGCGCGCTGGACGTGGGCCATGGCGCAGGCGCGCACGTACGCCCTCAGGCCGGCCAAGCGGGTGCGGCCGGCGCTGGTGATGGCGGGGCACTGTCTGGCGAAGGGCACGCCGGTGGTGCCGGGCGAGCTGTGGCGCTTCGCGGCGGGGCTGGAGCTGCTGCACACCTTCCTGCTCATCCACGATGACGTGGCGGACCGGGCGCACCTGCGGCGGGGCGGCGCGGCGCTGCACCACCTCCTGGCGCCGGGGCGCGGCGGCGAGGACCTGGCGGTGGTGGTGGGCGACCACCTCTTCGCGCGCTCGCTGGAGGCCATGCTGGAGTCGGGCCTGCCGGGCGTGGCGAGGGTGGTGCGCTACTACCTGTCGGTGTGCCGTCACACGGCGGCGGGCCAGTACCTGGACCTGGCGCTGGGCGGCGCGCCGCTGTCGCAGGTGTCGCTGTTCCAGACGCTGCGCGTGGCCTACCTCAAGACGGCGCGCTACGGCTTCTGCGCGCCGCTCGTCTGCGGCGCCATGCTGGGCGGCGCCAGCCCGGAGCTGGTGGCGGGGCTCGAGCGCGTGGGCCGTCAGGTGGGCCTGGCCTACCAGCTGAAGGACGACCTCATCGGGCTCTTCGGTGACTCGAGCGTCGCGGGCAAGGCGGCGGACGGCGACTTCATGCAGGGCAAGCGCACCTTCCCGGTGCTGGCGGCCTACGTGCGCGCCCCGCCGAGGGCCCGCGAGGAGCTGGAGCTGCTCTGGTCGCTGCCCGAGTCGCTCAAGGACGCGCGCGCCCTGGCGCGTGCCCGGACGCTGGTGGAGGAGTACGGCGGCCGTGAGGCGTGCGAGCGGTTGGTGACGCGCGGCTCCCACGCGGCCCGGCGCGCCTTGCACTCGCTGCCCAACCCCAACGGGGCCCGGGACCTGTTGGACGCGCTCATCGCGCGGCTGGCCCATCGCATCGCCTGAGGACCTCATGAGCTCGCGAATCCAGGGCAGACGCGTGGTGGTGGTGGGCGCCGGGGTCGGAGGGCTGGCCGCGGCGGCGCGGCTGGCGCACCAGGGCTTCGACGTTCGCGTCGTCGAGAAGACGGTGGGGCCCGGAGGTCGCTGCAACCGGCTGCGGGTGGACGGGTTCACCTGGGACATCGGTCCCACCATCGTGCTGATGCCGGAGGTGTTCGAGGAGACCTTCCGCGCGCTCGGCCGCCGAATCGAGGACTACCTGACGCTGCTCAAGTGCGAGCCCAACTACCGGGTGCACTTCCGCGACGGCTCGGACGTCACCTTCACCTCCGAGCTGTGCGCCATGGGGCGCGAGCTGGAGCGGGTGGAGCCGGGCAGCTACGCGCGCTACCTCGCCTTCCTCGCCCAGGGACGTGTCCAGTACCGCACGAGCCTGGACCACCTGGTGGGCCGCAACTACGAGGGCATCACCGACTACCTGTCTCCGCGCGTGCTCGCCCGCATCCTCCAGGTGCGCGCGCACCGGCGCATGTACCCGGACGTCAGCCGCTACTTCAAGGACGACCGGCTGCGCGCGGCGATGACCTTCCAGACGATGTACCTGGGCGTGTCTCCCTTCGAGTCGCCCGCGGTGTATGGGCTGCTGCCCTTCACCGAGCTGGGCGTGGGCATCTGGTTCCCCAAGGGCGGCCTGTATGCGATTCCGCAGGCGCTGGAGAAGCTGGCGCTCGAGGAGGGCGTGCAATTCCACTACGGCACCCCCGTGGAGCGCATCCTCACGGAGGGCGGCCGCACCACCGGCGTGAGGCTGGAGGGCGGCGAGGTGCTGGAGGCGGACGCGGTGCTGTGCAACGCGGACCTGCCCTACGCGTACGAGAAGCTGCTGGACCCGGAGGCCACCACGCTCAAGCGCCGCGAGTCGCTGCGCTACACGTCCAGTGGTTACATGCTCTACCTGGGGATGCGCCGGAAGTATCCGGAGCTGGGGCACCACAACGTGGTCTTCGGCCACGACTACAAGGGCTCGTTCGACGACATCTTCCAGCGCTTCCGCGTGCCGGAGGACCCGAGCTTCTACGTCAACGCGCCCACGCGCACGGATTCGTCGCTCGCGCCCGAGGGCAAGGACTCGCTCTACGTGCTGGTGCCCGTGCCGCACCAGCACCCGTCGCTCGACTGGAAGGTGGAGGGCCCCAAGGTGCGCGCCAAGGTGTTCGCGCGCCTGGCCGAGCTGGGCCATCCGGACCTGGAGTCGGACATCGAGGTGGAGCGCGTCTTCACGCCCGACGACTGGGCGGGCACGTTCAACCTGGCCAAGGGCAGCGCGTTCGGACTGGCGCAGAACTTCCTGCAGATTGGTCCGTTCCGGCCGTCCAACCAGGACGCGCGGGTGAAGAACCTCTTCTTCGTCGGTGCGTCCACGCAGCCGGGCACGGGGCTGCCCACGGTGCTCATCTCCGCGCGGCTCGTCACCGAGCGGCTGATGTCGTGGGCTCGTGACCGCGGGGTGAAGTTGTCCCCGCGCGCGGACCCGGCGAAGTCGGTGGCGGCGGAGGTGGCGGCATGAGCACGACCGACGAGAAGGCGCTGGTGCGTCGGGGATACTGGCTGGCCCGGCGGGTGACGCGGCATCACGCCAAGAGCTTCTTCTTCGCCTCGTATCTGTTGTTCGGTCAGCGCCGGAAGGCGGCGTTCGCGCTGTATGCGTTCTGCCGGCGGCTGGATGACCTGGTGGATGAGGCGGGGCCCGACGGCGAGGAACTCGCGGTGCGGTTGGACCGGGCCCGACGCATGGTGGCGGAGCTGTACGTGCCCATGCCGGAGCTGGCCTCGCGCGAGCTGGGGCCCCCGAATGACCGGGTGGCGGGTGTGGCGGCGCGCTCGCCGTGGGACGCGGGGGAGTTCGCGGCGCTGGCGCACACGGTGCGGCTCTACCGGATTCCGGAGCAGCCGTTCCAGGACCTCATCTCCGGCATGGAGATGGACCTGACGAAGAACCGCTACGAGACGTGGGAGGAGCTGGACCTCTACTGCTACCGCGTGGCGGGCGTGGTGGGGTTGATGTTGACGCCGGTGCTCGGGTGCTCGGACGTGTCGGCGCTGCAGCCGGCGGCGGACCTGGGCCGGGGCATGCAGCTCACCAACATCCTGCGCGACGTGCGCGAGGACCTGGAGCGCGGCCGCGTGTACCTGCCCGCGCGGGAGCTGGCGCACTTCGGGCTGTCCGAGGAGGACCTGCACCGCGGGAAGGTGGATGCGAGGTGGCGGGACTTCATGCGCTTCCAGGTGGCGCGGGCCCGCGTGTACTACGCGCGCGCGGCGCAGGGGGTGCCCTCGCTCACCGGGTTCGGCAGTCAGCGCATGGTGCGGCTGATGGGCGCCATCTATGGCGACATCCTCCGGGAGATTGAGGTGCGCGACTACGACGTGTTCAGCTCGCGCGCCTTCGTGCCGACGGGCCGCAAGCTGTCACTGGCCGCCGCGACGTTCCTGCGTCCCATGAGTGTGCTGCCCGCGCCCCTCGGCGAGGCGCGCGTGCCGTTGCTGCCGAGCGAGGCGGGGGGCCGACACCATGGCTGATGCGTGTGTTCGGAGGCGGGGGTGCCCCGGCTTCCACGCGAAGCGGGGCGATGACGCCATGGGGGACGTACGTGCTCGCGGACGTTTGGAGCCGCGGCGAGGGGGGCATGGCCTCCGCGCGATGCAGGGTGGTGACGCCGCGGAGACCCCGTGCGTTCGCGAGTGCCCGGAGGCGCGGTCATGAGGGCCTCCCGGGTCGCCGTCATCGGTGGAGGCATCGGCGGGCTCACCGCCGCGGGGCTCCTGGCGAAGGAGGGCCACGCGGTGACGCTGTTCGAGGGCAGCGCGTCACTGGGCGGCAAGGCGCAGGCGGTCACCGTGGACGGCGTGACGCTGGACACCGGGCCCACGCTGTTGACGCTGCCGGACCTGGTGCGTGGCACCTTCGAGCAGCTGGGCGCGATGGACCTCCTGCCTCCGCTCACGGAGCTGGAGCCGCAGTGCTCCTATCGCTTCTCGGATGGGTGCTCGTTCACCGCGTACAAGGACGTGGAGCGCACCGCGGACAGCGCGGGGGACGTGAAGCCCTCGGAGCGTCGAGGCATCCGCGGCTTCTACGCGGAGGCCGCCGCCATCTGGGCCGCCGCGGGTGAGCCCTACCTGGAGGCGCCCTTCGAGGGCATGGCCGGCTTCATGGGCCGCGTGGCGAAGCGGGGCATCGGCGCGGTGCTCGCGGGCATGCAGCTGTCGTCGCTGCACGCCCTGGCGGTGAAACACCTGCGCACCGAGCACCTGCAACAGTACGTGGGGCGCTTCGCCACCTACGCGGGCGCGTCGCCGTACGAGGCGAGCGCGGCCTTCGCGCTGATTCCTCACATCGAGCACGCCTACGGTGTCCACCATGCGCGCGGTGGCGTGGGCGCGCTCGTGGACGCGCTGGGACGCGCGGTGCGCAGGCTGGGCGTCACGGTGCACCTGCGGACGCGGGCCCGCTTCGAGCGCACGCACGAGGGCTACCGCGTGGGCCCGGAGAAGGACGGCGCGCTGTTCGACGGCGTGGTGGTGAACGCGGACCCGCTGGAGTCGCTGCGGCGCGAGGGCGAGGCGCTGGCGCTCTCCGGCTTCGTGCTGCTGCTGGACGTGGAGGGACGACTCCCGCTGCCGCACCACGCGGTGCTCTTCGGCAGCGACTACCCGCGCGAGTTCAGGGAGCTGTTCAGCGGGCAGCTCGCGTCGGACCCGACGGTGTACTTCTGCAACCCGTCCGCGACGGACCCCACGATGGCCCCCGTGGGCCGCACGGGCCTGTTCGTCATGGTGAACGCGCCGCCGTTGTCAGGCGGCCCTGGGGCGCTGGAGGCCAGCGCGCGCGAGTGGGAGCAGCACGGCGAGCGGGTGAAGGCGCAGATGTTCGAGAAGCTGTTCGCGCACCACCCGGAGCTCCGGGGGCGGGTGCGAGTCATCGGCCAGCGCTCGCCGGTGGACCTGGCGGCGCAGGGGGCTCCGGGGGGCTCCATCTACGGCTTCCTGCCCCACGGCAAGCTGGGGCCCTTCCGGCGTCCTCGCATCCGGGGCAACACGCCAGGCCTGTTCTTCGCGGGCGGCGGCACGCACCCGGGCGGTGGGGTGCCCCTGGTGATGCTGTCCGGCCGCTTCGCCGCGGAGATGGCCTCCGCGCATCTGCGGAGGGGCGGATGATGAACACCTTGCGAGACATTCCGGCGCTGCCCGGCGAGGCGGGGGCCTATCGCTGGTTCTACGCGGACGTGACGGCGGGTCCGTTCAGCGCGGTGTGCATCTTCATGCTGGGCTCGCTCTTCTCGCCCCGCTACTCGGTGGCGGCGCGTCGCGGTGGACGGCCGATGGAGTACAGCGCGGTGAACTTCGCGCTGTACCACGAGGGCGTGCGTCGTCTGTGGGTGCTCAGCGAGTACCCGCACGCGCAGATGGAGTCGCCGGGGCGGCTGCGCATCGGCCGCTCGACGCTGACGTACGGCGAGGACGGCGCGGTGCGGATGGAGGTGGACGACTGGACGGCGCCGTGGGGACGGCCCGTCAGCGCGCGCCTCACGTTGGAGCCGCTGACGCCCATGGGCGAGGTGGTGCGGTTGATGCCCGAGCTGCCGCACTACTGGCAGGCCCTGGCGCCGCGCGCCAAGGCGAAGCTGGAGGTGTCCTCGCTCGGCGTGACGGCGGAGGGGCTGGGGTACCACGACACGAATCACGGTGAGGAGTTGCTGGGCGCGCGGCTCGCCGGCTGGCACTGGGCGCGCACGCACCGCGAGGACACGACGGTGGTGGACTACCACCTGCCGGATGGCGTGGCCCCGCTGCGGATGACGGCCTGTTCCAGCGGTGTGCGCTGCGAGCGTGGCGAGGAGCCTCAAGCCCGGCCCACGGTCATCACCGGCTGGGGCCTTCGCGTGCCCTCGCGCCTGGAGTCGGGCAACACGGTGGTGGGGCAGGCGCGGCTGTTGGAGTCCTCGCCCTTCTATGCGCGACTGGAGGCTCGCAAGGGCGCGCTGGACTGCATGGGCGAGGTGGCGGACTTCCGCCGGTTCCACTCGCCCTTCATCCGGTGGATGGCCCACTTCCGCACGCGCCTGGGGAGGGCGGCATGAGTGTGCCGATGGGGTGGATGAGGCTCGCCTCGGCCTTCAGCGCGATGACGCCCACGCGCCACGCGTGCTCCGGGAGGGCGGCATGAGTGTGCCGGTGCTCCTGGTCCTGGGGTGGACGGTGCTCGCCACGGGCTTCAGCGCGGTGACGCTCGTGCGGCTCCTGCGCATGCGGACAGGTCGCGCGGCGCGAGCCCCCTCGACGGCCCGCGTGCTCCTGCTTCGTCCCGTCGACGCGCCGACTCCGCGCGAGCTGGAGAATCTCGCGCTCCCCATCGACTTCGCGGGTGAGCTGGAGCAGGTGGTCGTCTCGCCCTACCGTCCGCGCCTCGGCCCGGACGTGCGCTGGCTGCCGAGCGACCCGCTCACCCCGAACCGCAAGGTGGGCCACCTCCTCTACGCGCTCTCGGTCCTCCCCATCGAGGGGCGCGTGGTGCTCGCCGTGGACGCGGATGTCGCGGTGACGGGCGCGCTGGTGGAGGGGCTGGTGGCTCCGCTGCTCGCCGGCGCCGCGCTGAGCACCGCCGCGCCCACCCCCGTGGATGCGCGCGACGGCGCGGGCCGCGCGATGGCGGGCCTGCTGCGCTACACGCACCACAGCTTCCTCGCGCTGCACGCGATGAGCGCCGGCGCCCCGGCCGTGTGCGGCAAGGCCCTGGGCCTGTCCGCCGAGGCCCGGGCCTCCCTCGAGTCCCTGGCCGACCACATCGGCGAGGACCTGGAGTTGTCCAAGCGCCTGCACGCGCGCGGGCTCGACGTGGCGCTGAGCGCCGCTCCCGCCGTGGTGCCGCTGGGCGAGGTGGGCTCGTGGGACATCCCCCTGTCCCGCTTCACGCGATGGATGCGCGTGCTCGCGAGCCACCGGCCCGGTCTGTACCCCACCGTGCCGCTGCTCTTCACGCCCACCGTGCCGCTGGTGCTGTGCGCGGCGCTGCTGGGCTCGCCCGCGTTGTCCGCCGCCGTGGCGCTGCTGGTCGCCGTGCGCGCGGCGCTGGCACACCGGCTCGGGGTGCTCGGAGCGCCCCAGGGGCCCGTCCCAGGACGCGGCCGCGCCTGGACGGACTGGCTGCTGGGAGAAGTCTTGCTCCTGGCGGCCTTCGCCGTTTCACTGGGCCGGCAGGGGACGGTGACGTGGCGCGGACGGACGTACACCCTCTTGCGCGGTGGCCGCATGGTCCGCGTGTCGCCAGAGCTGACGGGAGGACCCGGATGACCTACGCACGTTTCCTCGGGCTGTTCGTCGTACTGCCCATCCTCATCCAACTCTGGCGCTACCGGCGGACCTTCTCCGCCAGGTCGCTGGCGCCCATGGGGATGCTCCTCATCGTCGTCTACGCGGCCACGTCCCCGTGGGACAACCTGGCCGTGAAGTGGGGCCTGTGGGGCTTCGACGCCGAGCGCATCTGGGGCATCAAGCTGGGCTACCTGCCGCTGGAGGAGTACCTCTTCTTCGGCCTCCAGACGCTGCTGGTGGGCCTGTGGGCCCGCGCCCGCCTGGCCCGCGCGCTGGAGGCTCCGTCCGCCGAGTCGAAGGCCTCCGCCGCGGCGCCGTCCGAGCGCGCGCTGTCCCCGAGCGAGGTGTCGCCATGATGGAGTCGCGCTGGGCCTACCTCATCCACCTGCTCGCGTGGACGCTGCCCCTCATCGCGTTCCAGCTGGTGGTGCTCGTGCGCCACTACAAGGAGCGCTCGGGCGCGGTGCTGCGCGCGGTGCTGCCGCCGGCCTTCATCCTGGGCCTGTACCTGGCGGTGGCCGACCACCTGGCCATCTCCACCGGCATCTGGAACTTCGGCGAGGGCAAGCACCTGGGCATCTACCTGGGCCTCGTCCCGCTGGAAGAGGTGCTCTTCTTCGTCATCACCAGCGTCCTGGTGTCGCTGGGGCTGGCCCTGTTCACGGGGCTGGCGCAGCTCGTCTGGAAGAAGGAGGCGCGCTCGCCGTGATTCCCGCGGCCAAGGGAGGCCCCTTCGGGTGGGCGCTCGACCGGTACATCGGGTGGAAGTTCCGCTCGGCGTTCCGGGGGCTGTGGGTGCGCGGCGAGCTGCCGGCGTCCGGGCCGGGGCGGCTGGTGTACCTGAACCACACCAACTGGTGGGACGGCTTCATGCTGCACCAGCTGTCGCGCGTGGCGGGGTGGGACGCGTACTGCCTCATGGACGAGGAGAACCTGCGGCGCTACCGCTTCCTCGCGCGCATCGGCGCCTTCAGCATCCGCCGCAAGGACGCGATGTCCTCCATCGAGTCGCTGCGCTACGCCAAGGAGCTGCTGCGCCGCCCGCGCGCGGCGCTGTATGTCTTCCCCGAAGGCGAGCACCGTCCCTTCGGCGAGCTGCCCCTGCGGCTGGAGCGCGGCGTGGAGATGCTGGCCCGGGTGGCGAAGGTGGAGTGCGTGCCCATCGGCGTGCGCTACGCCTTCTTCGAGCACGAGCTGCCGGACGTGTTGTTGGAGGTGGGCACGCCGCATCCACCCGGACCGCTGTCCGTCTTCCAGACAGGCCTGGAGACGGTGGTGAAGCGGCTCATGACGACGACGAGCCTGGAGGGCTTCACGCGCAAGGTGTCCGGCGCGCGGGGCGTGGCCGAGCGGTGGGACGCGGCCCGGGGAGTCCAAGCATGATGTTGCGCATCCGCACCATCTCCCGCCTGACGGGCGTCCGCGAGGCGACGCTGCGCGCGTGGGAGCGCCGCTACGGCTTCCCCCGGCCGCTTCGCAGCGAGGGCAACAACTACCGCGTGTACTCGCGCGAGGAGGTGGAGGCCGTCCGCCGCGTCGTCCGCCTCATCCAGCTGGACGGTCTGGCGGTGAGCGAGGCCATCGCCCAGGTGGTGTCCTCGCCGCTCAAGACGATGCCCGGCGCGGAGCGGCTGCAGGAGCGCTTCTGGAGCGCCGCGAGGCTGCTGGACGAGGACGAGCTGTCGCGCGTGCTGGACGAGGCCCAGCGCTCCATGGACGTGGACACGTACTGCGACGGCTTCCTCATGCCGCTGTTGCGCGAGATGGCCACGCGGGTGGACGTGGCGCGCGAGCACCTGGCCTCGGGCTACCTCCGCCAGCGGCTGCGCCAGGTGCTCTCCAGCCTGGAGACCACGGCCGGCGGGCCCCGGGTGCTGCTGGCGTGTCCCCGGGGGGACTCGCACGAGGGGGGGCTGTTGGGCCTGGCCGTGCAGCTCAAGCGCAAGGGCTGGCGCACCACGTTCCTGGGCGCGGACACCCCCGCCGAGGCCCTGCGCGTGGCGTGCGAGCAGGTGCGGCCGGACCTGGTGGCGCTGTCCTTCGTCCACGGGCGGTCGCCGGAGGAGTTCCTCACGGTGCTGTCCGAGGCGCTGCAGGCCTGCGCCCTCTCGTCGGTCGTGGTAGGAGGGCCCGGCGCGCGCGAGCACCTGAAGACCGTCTTCACGCTCGGGGCGCAGTTCGCCGAGTCGTCGCAGGAGTTGATAGCCCTCTGGAACCAGGTGCGGACCGCGCAGAATCGCCCCTGAACCGTCCGCCCCCATGGCCGAGCGCACCTACCGAATCCACGTCGCGGCCGAGCTGTCAGGGGTTCGGGTGGAGCTCATCCGCGCCTGGGAGCGGCGCTACGGGGTGCTCCAGCCGCTGCGCACGCCCGCCGGCTACCGCGTCTACACGGAGCGGGACGTGGCGCTGCTCAAGCGCCTGAAGAAGCTCACCGACGAGGGCGTGGCCATCAGCGAGGCGGCGAAGATGCTGCCGCAACTGCTCGCCGAGCTGGACGCGGCGGGCGTGGCCTCCGGGGAGGACCCGCTGACCTCGGGCTCGGGGCTGGACTTCTGGCGCGACGCGGCCCTGCTGGCGGCCGAGGCGTATGACCAGGTCGGCGTGTCCGCGGTGGTGGACGAGGTGCTGTCCGCGCTGCCTCCCCTCAAGGCCTTCGAGGGCGTGCTGGCCCCCCTCCAGCGCGAGGTGGGCGAGCGCTGGCACCGGGGCACGCTGACGGTGGCGCAGGAGCACCTGGTGACGCAGGTGGTGCGCGCGCGGCTGGTGAGCCTGCTGCACGCGGCGCCGCAGGGGGGGCGCAAGCACGCGCTGCTCGCGTGCCTCCCGGAGGAGGAGCACGAGCTGGGCCTGCTCGCCGTGGCCCTGCGCCTGCGCCACGCGGGCCACCGGGTGACGCTGCTGGGCCAGCGCGTGCCCGCCGTGGACCTGGGCCGCGCGGTGACGCGGCTGCGTCCGGACGTGGTGGGGCTGTCGGCGGTGAACAACCCCGGTGAGGCCGTGTTCGAGGCCACGCTCACCCAGGTCCTGCGAGAGCTGCCCCCGGGCATCCCCGTCTGGGTGGGCGGCGCCGCGGCGGTGGCCCACGCGGACCTGGTGGACCGGCTGGGCGCCCGGCTGTTCAGCGCCGAGGGCGACTGGGCGCGGCTGGTGGGTTAGCCCGGGACGGCCGCGCGCGCTGGAGCGTGGCGATGAGGCCCGCGTCCCCCACGGCCCAGACGCGGTTGCCCGAGCGCGAGGTGGAGACGGCGTGGAAGCCGGTGGTGCCCAGGGACATCCACGTGCGCGCGCCGTCCACGGACAGCTCCGAGCCGGACGGGCCCACGGTGACGAGCGTGGGGCCCGGCGCGCCGTGCACCTGCGCGACGCAGGAGCGATAGCCCGCGGGCCGTCTTCCCGGGGGCACCGTCCACGTCCTGCCGCCGTCCTTCGTGAGGGCCAGGTTGCCGGTGGCGTCCGTGGGGCGCTGGTGGTTGCCGCCCACGGCGATGCCCTCGTGCTCGCTCCAGAAGAGCAGCGAGAAGATGCCGCCGCCGTCGCCCGTGGCCAGGGGCGTGGTCGCCACGCTCCAGGTCTTGCCGCCGTCGGTGGTGCGCACCACGCGGGCCGCCTTGCCGCCCAGGCCGAACCACGCCTGCCGGGGGGCTCGCACGGTGATGCTGGTGCCGCTGGCCGCGAAGCCCGCCTCGCCCGGCAGCGCGGGAGGGAGGGCCTCGGCGGGAAGGGGTGTCCAGGTGGCGCCGCCGTCGGAGGTGGCGATGACGAGGAAGCGGCCCTGGACCGGGTCGCTGAAGGCCACGCCGTGGCGCTCGTCCCAGAAGGCCATGCCGTCGAAGAAGGCGCCGGGCGTGGTGTTGGTGAACTGCAGCCGCCACGTCTCGCCGCCGTCCTCCGTCTTGTAGATGCGGGACTTGTCGCCCTCGCCGATGGAGAGCAGGTACGCGGTGGTGGCGCTGAAGGCATCCACGTCCCGGAAGTCCAGCGCCTCCGCGCCCGGCACCTTGCCCGGCCTCCACGTCTGGCCTCCGTCCGTGGTGCGCACGAAGGTGCCCTGGTCTCCGCTGGCCCAGGCCACGCGGGCGTCGACGGCGCTGACGCCGCGCAGCCTCACGGAGGTGAGGCTCGGCTGGGTCTCCCACCGCATGCCCGCGCTCCCCACCGACAGCATCGCGGCCAGAAAGATGGCTCCCGTCATCATCTCCTCCTCGTGGGGACGGGAGGCTAGCTCACGGCTGGGGCGGGGCCAGCGATTCGTTGGATTGGGAGTTGTTGAAGACGACGCTCTGGTAGCGCTGGGCCGCCTCCTGCGCGTTGTCGCAGATGGGCGAGCACTTGTACGCGCCCGTGACGTTGTGGGGGTCGCGGCAGTCGTTGATGACGTTGCCCGCGGAGTCCTCGATGGGGGGCTGCAGCTCCACGCACCCGGCCTGCAGGTGCTTCCAGCGCCAGTGGCTCAGGCACGCGGGGCCGCTCGTGTCCCAGCCCGCCTCGAACTTCATGTCGGAGCTGCCGCCCGCCTCTGGCGCGGTGATGATGTTGGGCGTCAGGGCGTCCCATGGCTGGATGGGGGTGCCGTCCTGGGTGAAGGGCGTGCCGTTGCCGCAGTAGTCCGCGCGGGCCATGCGGGTGCAGGCCCAGTGGGCCTTCGTCACCGCGCCCGGCGAGGCGCCGTCGAGCCAGGGCTTGTAGCCCCAGCGGTAGCACTTGGCGAGCACGCCCGGGTCGCAGCCGAGGGTGAAGCTGCTGGTCGTCTCCTGGCGCGCGCCGCTCGCGTTGAAGTAGCCCTCCAGGGGCACGGCCCAGGCCCAGCCCACGGCGGGATTCGCGCCCGTCGTGCACAGGTCGACGGTGGCTCCGGACGCGGGCGTCACCTGCACCCGGTAGAGGAAGGTGGCGCCGGTGGCGTCCCAGATGCCGGGGGACTCGGGGATGGTGACCTGGTTGGCGTTGATGGCGTCCACGACTTCAATCGTGGAGTTGTAGTGCGCCGTCGAGAGGCTGCGCAGCCGCGTGCCGATGAGCTGCTTGCCGCGCAGCTCCTTGTGCTCCACGGGGAAGCGGCCGCCGCTGGCCTTCGGTGAGGCGCTCCAGGGCTGGCCCGGGAGATAGGGCCCCGCGAGCACGGTGAAGATGCCGCTCTTGGGACAGGTGAAGCGCACGGAGGGACATTCGAGGGGACAGCTGGGGTCGGGCTTCACGACGCCCTCGGACGAGCCGAGGTAGCCCTGGCGCGCGTGCTCGCAGGGCTTCTCCCCCGCGCAGACGCGCAGGACGGGGCGACCGGTGCAGCTCCCCGCGGAGCCCGCGCACTCGCCGCTGTCGAGCGTGACGAGGGTGTCCGGAGTGCACACGCCCTGGCCCTTCACGGTGAAGCCGCAGGTGCGCGCCGCTCCCGACTCGGCGCGCAGGAGGCAGGGACTGAGGCTGGCGGTGGTGCCCGAGACGGCGAGCGGCATCTTCGCCGCGAGCTCTCCGCGGAAGACTCGCAGCAGCGCGGGGCGGCGGACGTTCTCGAAGAGGACGGTGGCGGGGTCGTAGAAGAACGAGCCGATGCTCGTGCCGTGGAGCTGGGTCCCCTGGGAGTGGGAGTCGTCGCCGTCGGCGCGGAAGTCCTGGGCGGCGAGCTGGGGAGAGGCTTCCTGGGGGGACAGGGGCTCGCAGGCGGCGAGCAGACACAGACACAGCGCGGGTGACAGCAATCGCGAGACGGCGCTCATGCGAGGGACCTCGGGTTCGTTCAATCCATCCAGACGCGGCGCGGTGGAGCATCCGGCATGCCATGGAC
>NZ_SRLW01000241.1:0-15457 GCF_006518215.1 Myxococcus sp. AB025B | reverse complement strand
CGCTGGAGGAGGAGCCTATCCTCGGACTCGTAGTCGCTGACGCGCTTGAGCTGCGCCCAGCGGAGGAAGAGCCCCGCGGACGCATCCCACTCGTGCAGGCGCTGGCCCGTGCGCGTCTCGGTGCGGACAGCCGCGTGGAAGAGGTGACACGCCCCCGTCGTCTTCCCCACGCCCGTGCCCCCGGACAGCAGAAGGGTGCGCAACCCCTCCCGGAGCAGCTGGCGCGCGGCGCGGACGGCGGGCGTCTCCAGCACCTTGCCCCCAGCGAGGGCCACCACCGCCTCCGCCGGCGCGCCGCACAGCTTCAGGTGCAAGGGCCATGCGTCCACCTGGGCGGCCTGGTGCCGTGCCCTCTCCGCCGCCTCGAGCTGCTGGAGCTCCAGCTCCCGTTGCTTCCATCCCGCCTCGAGCTGGCCCAGCCCGGGGGCGGAGTGCTGCCGGGCCTGCGCCATGCCCCGGCGCAGCAAGTCCGCCAGCCGCTGGGGGCCCTGTCGCTGCACCGCGGGCGCCTCGTTGTCTCGGCTCATAGGCTCTCCACCCGCCCTTCCTCGTAGTCGTTGTTGCTGAGGGGCCGCCCCGGCGCGCGCGCGGACACAGCCCGCTCCTCGGGGGCGGCGTTGTCGTTCCACTTCCGCGCCAAGTCAGTCAGGTGGTCACAGCGCTGCTTGAAGCGCGCGCGCAGCCCGTTGCTCAACCGGCGCAGAATCTCCGGGACGCCCCCTGCACCAGCCAGGGAGAGCAGCGTCCGGGATGCGTCGTCGTCAGCGCGGCCGCGCCAGCGGTAGCCGCAGCCCTTCACCTCACGGAAGACGCGCTCCACCCCGTCCGGCAGGGACTCCGCGGGCGGCTCCTGCTGGGGCGGCAGCTCGAATGGCAGGGTGTCTCCGGGCTCGGACACCAGGGCCGGGGGCGCGGACGGCACCTCCTCCGCGTCCTCTTCCCCCGGGACGACGAAGCGCAGCCCGGCCAGCCCCTGCTCCACCAGGAGCGCCTGCAGCACGGGCCGGTAGTGCTCCTCCGCCCAGTCGCGGGCGAACCTGTCCTTCACCTCGACGACGAGGCACCCGTCCTCTACGGCTTCCGGGCGCGCGGACTGGAGCTGCTTCAGCGTCTCCACCATCCTCCTGGCCTTCAGCGCGCCCAGGACGCGTCCCCACGCGCGCGCAGCCTCGGTGCCTTCGGGCACATCCTCCAGGCAGACGGCGACCCCGGGCTCCACCTCGGGCGCGGGCGCCTCCGGCACCGGGTCCAGACTCCACGCGCCGCTGAGGAGCTGCTCGGCCACCTCCGCGCCGGCGCGCGTCCTCCCTAGCACCCAGACGACGGTGGCGCGCATGCGGCTGTCCAGCTCTCCGCGGCACACCGGGGAGCGCGGGACACGGGCGAACACCTCTCGCCACACCGCGAGGGGGTGCCGCGCGAGGGCGGACAGGGCGTCCTCCAGCATCTGCACCGAGGTGCGCTCGCCCCACGGGAAGAAGCCATGCGGCGCCACCTGCGTGTTCCAGGCCTCGCGCAGGGCCCGGACGTCCGGCGGGAGGCTCTCCGGCTTGCGGTGCTCGCGCAGCTCCAACCCCATGTCACGCTGGGCCTGCGTGACACCGCGCCGCGCGCGCCCCTTCTTCCCGGCAGAGGGAGAGGGAGGAGGGGGTGAATTGTCGGCTGTCACGCTGTCACGCTGACTGTCACGCTGCACCAGCGTGACGGGGCATGCGGGCTGCGTGACAGGCGCGACGACGGGCGCGGAGAGGGGCTCGGCAGCCGGGGGCTGTGCAGGGCGCGCACCAGTCCACGGGGCCAGCAGCGCGATGGCCTGGCGCCAGCCGTGGTCGACGCCGGCCGCGTAGCTCTCCGCGCGCAGCCGGGCCTCGCGCTCCGCCAGCAGTTGCGCGCGCAAGTCGGCCACCTGCTGCTGGGCGCAGGGGCACGCCTCCGCGAAGAAGTCAGGCGGCACGCCCGGGTCCTCTCCGCGCGCGCGGGCGCCACTCCCCGGAGGGGGAATCACCTGCTGGGCCTGCGCCTCGGAGACGAGCTGGCCGCTCAACAGGCGCACCATGCCCGGCGGCACCTCGGACTCCGGCGGCGTGAGGGGGTTGCAGGCGGGCATGACTACGGGACCTCGAGGTGGACGGGCACGGAAGGAAGAAGGGGCGACGGCTGGGTGCAGCAGAACGGAGGGATGGGCTGGTGGCTGCACCCCGTGCGGAAGGGGGCGCCGTGCATGCACCTGGGCCACGTCGCCGACTCCCGGAAGTACACCGGCGCGGGCGTGGGCGAGTGGTACGCACGTCGCCCCGTCTCAGTGAGCTCATCCCCTGCCCACTGGTAGTGGCACTCAGGACACACAGTCAGGCGCAAGCAGCGGCTCATGCGGCACCTCCGAGTGGCCACAGGGAGCGCCACCAGCCGAGGCGAAGCAGGGCCCGCCGAACCTCTCGGCGCTCAAGCACGAGACGTCGGCGGTCCCCTGCCTGCCGGCTGATGTTCGCGTTGCCGCGCCACCACGCGACGAGCGACTGGAGACCATCGTCAGCCAGCAGGAAAAGCAGCACGAGGTCGCGGCTCACGCTGCCCTCCGGTTCTTGAGGAAGGCCTCGGCCAGGCGCCGCACGCGGTGCTCATCCGTCTCCAGCTTCTCCATGAGGCTGGCCTGCGGGTCGCGGATGCCCTCCATCTGGTCCCGCTTGATTCCCAACGCGTCGGCCACCACCGGGTCCGAGCCGCTGTCGGAGACGAGGAAGTAGGCCATGACGGGGTCCGTCTGCCCGTCACGGTGGACGCGCCCGCACGCCTGCTCGTGGACACCCGGGCTCCAGTCCAGTTCGCCGAACACCACCGTGCGGCAGGACTGCTGCAGCCCGTCCAGGCCCGCGCCCGCGCGCAGCGACATGATGAGGATGGGCGCCGCCCCGGACTTGAAGCGCTGGGCCTCTGCCTCCTTCTGGGCCGGGGACTCCTGGCCCGTGAAGATGGCCGGGGAGAACTCCCGGAGCCGCTCCTGCCACAGCCGGTACACCTCGTGGTGCCAGCCGTAGAGCAGCACGCGCTCGCCGTTCTCCACCAGCATGCGCACGAAGTCCGCGACGAAGGGGGCCTTCGCGATGCCCGTGGCCTGCCGCAAGCGCCAGGAGAGCTCTCCGGAGGCGTGCAGCCTGTCCTCGGGCTTCACCCCGCCCTGCGCGAGGATGATGCGCGCCAGCTCCGCCGCCTTGTCCTCCACGGCGTCGAGCACCTTGGTGTCCGAGTCCACGGTGTGGATGACGCGCGTGAGGGCGGGCAACTCCCGTCCCACGTGCGCGCGCGTCCGGCGCAACATGAGCCCCGTATCCCGGAGGTACGTGCCGAAGGCCCGCGGGTCCTTGAAGGACAGCTTGTCCTCCACGCCCGCGCACCACTCGCGGCTGAACTCCTCGCGCGTGCCCAGCACACCGGGCTTGAGCGCGTCGAGGACGTGAAACATCTCCCCGCCGTAGTTGTAGATGGGGGTGGCCGACAGGCCGATGACGAAGCTCGCGCGCTCAGCGAGGTAGTGCGCGGCGCGGTACTTCTCCGAGTCGGGCCCTCGGCGCAACTCCTGGCACTCGTCGAAGACGATGGTGCGCACGCCCGCGCTGACCAGCGTCTCCGCCCAGCCGGACAGCTTGTGGTAGTTGAGGACGAGGACGTCTGGCCACGGCAGCTTCCGCCCGCCCCGCCCCTGCGTGACTTCCTCGGGCGTCGCCTTCTTCGCGACGTGGACGCGCAGCCGGGGCAGGAAGCGAGCCAGCTCCCGCTGCCACTGGCGTGGCAGGTGCGTCAGCGTCACCACCACCGCGGGCAACGTGCGCGTGTCCGTGAAGGCCGTCAGCGCACTGGCCGTCTTCCCCAGTCCCACGTCGTCCGCCAGCAGCAGGTGCTGCATGCGCAGGAACATGTCCGCCGCGCGCCGCTGGTACTCACGCGGAGGGACGTTCATCTGGAAGTCCGGCACCTGGTACTCCGCGGAGAGCAGCTCGGCGACGGCCGCCTCCCGCCGCGCATGCTCCCGCGCCCCGCGCTTGAGGAAGGCCTGCGCGTCCTTGCCCACCACCTCCAGCGGGTAGCGCTGGAGGAACCACTCCAGCTCCCTCGCCGTCTCCTCCGTCGCCGCGAGCAGCACCTCGCCCACGTCGCCCTTGTTGGCCCTGTCGAAGACGCGCTTCAGCCGCAGCGACACGTGCGGCTCGCACTCGATGACCCAGGCCGGCCTCTCGCCACCGCGCGCGCCCAGCTTCCGCCTCTCCAGACGCACAGTCCCGAAGCACTTCACAGCAGACCTCCTCGCAGCACAGCGACACGGACGGGCTTGCCGCGCAGATGCGCCGGGAGGCCGTCATGGTGAGACCGGGTGGTGACGAGCAGGAGGCCGTGGACTTCCTCCCGCTCCGCGTAGTTCAGGAGCTGCCGGGTGACGGCGGAGATGCTCCCCTCCACCTTCACCTCGAGCCCCAGGTGGCCCAGCAGGAAGTCGATGCGGCCCGCCTCGCCCAGCGTCACCTCGCGGTGGAACGACATCCCAGCACCGGCGAGGACCTGCGCCAGCGCGGACTGCAGCTGCGCCTCTCCGGTGCAGCGGTAGCGATGGGCCATGACGAGCGAGCGCAGCTGGCCCAGCTCTTCGAGAAGGGGCGTGCTCATGCCGCGTGCCCCTCGCCCTGCACCGGCGCGTCGAACCAGTAGTCGCCGCGGAGGCTCCATCCCTCGCCCAGCGACGAGCGCAGCAGCGCCTCCAGCGTCACGCGTCCCCAGGCCAGCGCGCCGCCGACGGGGATGGCATTGCCGATGGCCTCGCGGTGCCTCGCATCGCTGTTGCCCGCGAGAACGAGGGGCTTGCCGTTGTGCACTGGTGGCAGGCCCTGGAGGACGGCCAGCTCCAGCGTCGTGAGCGGGCGGTGCCAGCACCCGGACAGGGGCGAGAGGATGGCCGGGGCGGGCAGCCCCTTCGGCGGCGCCCAGCCCTCGGCCAGGAGTTGCAGCGCGAGCTTGATGTGGATGACGGGCCGTGGCGGAGGCATGCGCGGGTCCGCCACGCAGCAGGGCCCGTTGTCGAGTTGCATGCTCCCCGTGATGGTGCCGGCGGTGCGCTCCCAGCCGAGGACGCCGTAGAAGCCATTGCGCCCAGGCGCCCCGAGCCCGAGCCGCTCCACACGCTCGTCCGCGACGGCGGACTGGGAGTTCCCACTCGAGATGGTGGACATCGCGGGCACCGTGGGGCTCGGCATGTGCCAATCGCCCACGCCGAAGAGTCCTGGCCGGCCTGCGTAGCTGTCCGCGTTCTGCCCCGTTTTGCCGAGGCCGAGTTGCTCGAGGGCCCGCAGATCCGCTACCGACACCGGTGAGCTGCCGCCCGACACCCACGACGTCGCGATGATGGTGCCCGAGGGGCCGTCCCAGCCCAGGACGCCGGCGGCACCAGGTCGCGCGTCCGCGCGCATCGCCAGCGCCTCGACGGTGCGCGCGTCAGCGATGGCGGCCCCGCCGTTGTCGTGTCGTGCCACACCACGCACGGTGGGCGCCGGGGATTCCCAGGCCGCGACGCCCGACGAGACACGCCGCGGGGCATGGCTCAACCCGAGCGCCTCCAGCGGGCGCGGGTCCTCCACAGCGCACAGGCCGGCGCCGCCCGGCCCGGCCACCGTCGGCGACGGCTCGGCCCAGGCCTGCACCGGGTGGCGGCGGTGCACCTCGCGCCGCTGCTGCCCCTGCTCCACCGGATTGCCGAGCTGCTCCTCGACGAGGGCGCGGAACGCCGCCGTGTCCATGCCGGTCGGCCACAGCCCGCGCGCCGTGAGTGTCTCCACCACTTGCCCGCGCTTGGGCAAGTCCCGCCAGTCCCCACCCGGGGGGATGAGCGCGAGCCGCACGGCGTTGAGCCAGCTCACGCGCGGGAGGCGATGCATCCGGCCCGCGCGTGGGTCGTCCGGCCACGGCAGGGGCCCGAGCACCTCTCCCACGCCGCGCAGGCGCTGCGGCGGAGGCATGCCCACCTGGACCGGGCACTGGACCGCGTCGCGCGCCGCGAGGGTGAAGCGCTCGCGCGTCTGGGCCAGCCCACCCTCCTCGCCGAGGTTGTGCGTCCGGACGTCCACCTCGTAGCCGGCCTCGCGCAGCAGGCGAATCGTCTTCCCCAGCACGGCGCGGCAGCGCGTCCGGAAGCTGGGCACGTTCTCGACGACGATGAGCGCCGGCCGGTTGCCCGGGTCCGGGTACGCCGCCAGCACCAACCGCGCCGCGCGGAACATGAGCTCGTTCATGTCCTGGTACTTCTCGGACGCTGCCATGTCCGACGGCAGGAGGCGCGACGCGCCCTTGCACGGGGGCGACCACTTCGTCATGTCCGGAGCCCGCGGGCCCCAGAAGCTGCGCAGCTCCTCGGGCGTCAACGTGGCGATGTCCGCGCAGAGGGCCGGCGCCCCGGTAAGGAGGCGAAAGTCCTCGCAGCACTTCTGTTCGAAGTCGACGCCACCCAGGTTGCGCCAGCCAGCGGTGAAGCCGTCGACCTCAACGCGCGCGAGGTCATGCCCCATGGCGCCTGGGCCGCTCCCGCAGAACAGGTAGCCGACGGTGAACTCGCGGTGGTTGGGCGTGCAGGACGTCACGGGTTGCTCCGGCGGAACGCGGCGACCGCCAAGCAGGCGCCGCCGAGGAAGAGGATGAGGGACAGGACTCCGAAGGCCGCGGCCCCGAGGTAGGCGCAGGCGCGCCATTCGGCGTGGGCATGCGCAGCGGCAACGCCACACAGGGTCGCGGCAAGAATGGCGAGGAGAAGGCGACGGCTCACCACCGGCCCTCCTTGAGGCGCGCCACCTTCTCGCGCTCTTCGCGGAGCCGCTCAGCCCATGCGGTGCGGACGGCATCGCCGTGGATGACGGAGTGCTCTACGTAGCGGGCGCCGCGCACCGTGGCCTTCACGCCGCAGTACGCGCACTCCATGGCGCACTCGGGGATTCCGGCCTGGCCCTGCTGGAGCGCCTCCTCGAGCGCCCCCACGGACACCGGCACCATGGCGGCGTTGCCGCACGCCCTGCACTTCGCGATGAGACTCGAGTCGTCGGACAACCCTCCGAGCGCTACGAGCCCCCGGTCATCAACTGCACCAGGAGCTCGCCGAGCGCGCCGCATCTCGTCCCGCACGCGCACCAGGACGTCTTCGCGCAACGTCCACAGCCCCTGTGCCCCGCGGCACGGCACCGGGGTAATGGGCGTCGCATCCGCGAGCCACAGGCCCGTGTCACCCATGTACCAGCGGCTCTCCCTGTACTTGGCGCCACGTGTCACGGCCTCCACGCGCGCCACGCCGATGATGGCGCCCGCCGGGTGCTCGTCCTCCGGAGGCACGACGAGTCCGAACTCCTCAGCCATCGCCTGCGCGTTGTCCTCGTCCCACGTCTTGCCGTTGTGGATGGCCAGCCAGGAGTCCACTGGCGGCGCGGGGAACTTCGCACCACGGTTCTCCACGTCCTTGCCGGCGTGGAAGATGGCCCAGCCCCAGGGCCGCCACAGCGTGAGTCCGCAGATGCGCTCAGCCATGCTCGCCCCCCTCCCGCGCCGGGAACAGCACCCTGGCCACGGACTCGAGCTGGCCCACCTGCGAGGCGGAGAGCCCGCGGAACGCGATGAAGGAGCGCAGTCCGGCGCTCACGTCCCCCTCCTGCGGCGCGTCTTCTGGAGACAGCAGGGCAACCAGCGGCACGGCCAGTGCTTCGGACAGGGCCACCAGCGTCTGGAGGTGCGGCGCACGCTCGCCGCGCTCCAGCATGGACAGGTACGAGACGCTGATGTCCGCTCTCTCCGCGAGCGCCTCCTGAGTCAGCCCCCGCTCGGTGCGCTGCTTCTGGAGGTACTTCCCCACCTGCTTGACCAACGACTTCGTGTTCTCGTTCACGGAGACCTCGGGGTAGTGCCGGGGCGCACGCGACTGCTGGCGCGACGCACAGGAGGGAGGGACAGCTCTTCGACGGGGGCGGCGCTCAGCAGGGCAATGCCGGCGAGCGCCAGGAAGTCGACCGCAGCGAGGAGCCAGCAGACGCCAGCCTCGCGCGGGTGGTACTGCTGGAGGCTCGCGCCCAGCCACACCAGGACACCGGCGGACGCCGCGAGAGCAACGCAGAGGGAGACGACGAGGACGGGCTTCACGGCGCGCCCTCGCTGACGCGGTTGTACTCGCCGAAGAGCGCCACCTGCTCTCGCAGGCACCGAGCCCGTGCGGCGCGGCCGTCCTCCGTCACCCGGAGGCTCCGGTGCCGGCGCTTCCGCAGCGCGACGAGTCCCCGCGCGGCCAGACGACGCAGGACGTCCGCCGCGCCGTTGGGCGACTTCCAGCCGAAGCGCTCGGCCAGCTCGTGGACACTGGGCGGCTCTCCGCGCGCGGCGATGAAGGCGTAGGTGTAGACGAGGACGGCGAGCTGGAGGCTCGTCGGCTGGCCGCGCGCGGAGCCGTGCTCCGGCGGCGGACGAGGGTTGCACGCCGTCATGCCACCCTCCTCTCCCACGCGGGCGTCATGGACGCGGCCCAACGGACGGCGGCCTTCTCTGCGTCGTTGAGGAGCTGGTGTGCGCGCTGCTTCGTCGCCCCCAGCTCCGCTCCGATTTCCTCGAGCGTGTCCCCTTGCAGGTGCAACAGGTACGTCTGCACCGCCTTGACGCGCGTGGGCTCGCGCAGCCCGGCCCGGAAGTGCTGACACATCCGCTCGCCGATGGTGGCGCCCAGGCGGTGGGCTTCGGCCAGTCGCTCCTGCGACGGGGCAACGGTGGCGCCGAGCACGTCGTCGAGCGGCACGTACTTTCCAGCCACGGGCCTGCCGTCCTCGTCACGGACAGCGCCCACGAGGGACAACCAGCCGCGCGCCACGTCCCGGCGGATGTGCCGCTTCGCGAAGGTCCGGTAGGAGGCACCACCCTCCGGGCGCCAACGCTGGGCCGCCGCCATCGCCCCCATCCACGCGTAGGTGGAGAGGTCATCCTCGAAGCCGCGCGCGGCCTCATGACGACGGACGAAGGAGTGGACGCACCACCAGACGACCTTCTCGGCCGTCAGCACCAGCTTCTGCTCCACCGCGGTGAGCGGGCGCTGGGTGTACTTCGCGGAGGGCTTGCTCACGGACGTCTCCTCACCGGGCGCCGGCCCAGGCTGAAGGTGCGAGGCGTCCGCGCGCGGCGGAGCTCTCCCACCAGGGCGGCGCGGGCGTCGTCCATAGCCTCCCCACGGGTGGCCGCGTGCGCCTCCACCTCGGCACCGGTGGCGCGCAGGGTGACGACGTGGCCCAGGGGTCCGCGCGCGGAGATGCTGGCGAAGTGGGCGGAGCAGCTCATCGCGCGCCTCCCACCGACACCACCATGGCCGTGCAGTTGTCGCGGCTGCCGGCGTCCAGCGCGAGCCGCACCAGCTCTTCGGACGCCCAGCGCTCGTCGAAGATGGGCAGCTCGGCCAGCACTTTCTGGATGGCGTCCGGGCTCAGCGTGTCGCCCACCCCGTCCGTGGCGAGGAGCCACACGTCTCCGGGCCTGGACTCCAGCACCTGGACGTCGGGTTCCGCCGAGCAGTCAGGGGACGTCGCGCCCAGGCAGCGATTGAGGACGTGCCGCTCCTCCCGGTGGTCCTCGGTGAGCTGCTCCAGCGCACCGCCCCGCAGCCGGTACACCCGCGAGTCACCCACGTGGGCCACCACGGCCTGGGGGCCCGACAGCACCAGCAGGGCCAGCGTCGTGCAGCCTCCGGTGCCCAGCACCACACGGTTGGCGGCCGACATCGTGTTGCGCGTGAGGGCGTCCAGGGCGGGCGCCGCCTCGGCCGTCGGGAGCTGCGCGAGCCCCACCACCGAGTCCACAGCGGCTTGGCTGGCCACGTCGCCGTTGGGGTGCCCGCCCAGCCCGTCCGCGACAGCGAAGACGGACACCACCGGGCCCACCTCGTGGCCCAGGGTGTCTTCCTGGAGGGTGCGCAGGCCCCGCTCCGTGCAGCCGGCCGCGTCGAAAGAGAGGCGCTCACCCATGGCTGGCCTCCATGTCGGCTGCGCCGCGCGCCTGGGCGTCCTCGATGCGCCGCTGCCCCTCGTTGCGGCAGGCCCCGACGAAGGCCGCGCAGTAGGAAGTGCTGGCGTCGGGGTTGTCCTTCCGCGCGCAGGCCAACTCGTCCGCGCCGGCCAGCGTGTTGCTCATGTCCCGCCAGCACACGACGCACCCACTCCGGGGGCGCTCGCGCACCAACTCAACCAGCACCATCAGCGTCCGGGGACGGGCGAAGACGTCCCGCTGGCGCGACGTGAGGTGCAGCCACGCCACAGCGCCGAACGCGCCGGCCGGCGGTGCGGCCACGATGCGGCGAGGGGGCCTCGTTGCGCGAGGCGCGCGCATGCCATTCTTCAGGTCGACGGCGGCGCTCATCGTGCGCCCCGCCTCTTCGACTTGGCGCCCGGCGCTGTGGACACACGGGCCAGGTTGCGCAGAGCGACGACATAGGCCTCGAGCAACGAGCCCGCCTCGGCGGGCTCGGCCGCGTCGTGCTGCACGCGCCAGCGGCCGTCAGGGGTCCGCTCCTGGACGGTGGTGAAACGGTCGGGGACGGTGCCCGACGTCGCGGACGTGGGGACACTCCTGGCCTTGGACATGACAGCTCCTTCGGGAGATGCGAACGACAAGAAAGGGGGGAGGGATGACCCGCTACTGGCGCGTGACGCCGAGCAGAACCAGACACGTGGGGCAAGACCGCCAGGATGCGGTCACGCCGTGCTCACGGTGGTACAGGGGCATCAGCACCGGCAGTGCCGCCAGGAGCGCAGAAGCAGAGGGCGCCTGCGTGTTCGGCGCGTGCTCAACTGCGCTCAACTGGACCGGCACTCCATCAACAACATCAACAGCCACGGCATCGGAAGTACCCGAAATGACGCCTCGGGCAACTCCATCAATCTCAGTCAACTGCTTGACTTTCTCCAAGAAGATGAAGGCCCTGGGCCTCCGACGCGGCCAATCCGAGACGTAGCCCCAGGCGTCGTCACAAATGTTTCAGCGCCGCCATGCTGAAACATTTTCGAACACAGTGTTGTCTCAAGCCCCTCGCGCGACGCCCTGGGGCCCCGCGGACATGCCCACCAGCTGGGCGATGAACTCGCGGCGGCTGCGGACCTTGGCCTTGGTGAAGATGGCCTTCAGGTGGTCCTGCACCGTCGCCGGGGTGATGGCCAGCGTCCGGGCGATGGTGTCCGTGGTGTGCCCCTGGGCCACCAGGATGGCCACGTCCTGCTCACGGGCCGTCAGCCCCAGGCTCATCAGGGCCATGGGCAACACCTCCGCGGGCGTGGCGGGCGCCACGACGATGGCGACCTGCCCATCCGGACGCCCCTCCAGCAGGGACGCATGCAGCGTGAGCCACTGCCCCGTGCGCGTCCTCACCCTGGAGCGCGACGGCACGTCCCTGCGCCCCGCCGCGCCCAGGCCCCGGGCATGCTCGGCCACGGTGATGACCCCGGACGGCACCCCCGTCGACGACGGTGACGTCTCCGCGAGCTCCGCCAGCACCGCCTCCGCCCTCGGGTCCGCCGACATCAACTGCCCCCGGGGCCCCAGCACCGCGATGCCCGGCAGCGGCTGCCCCTCCCCCTTCGGCACCGTGCCCTGGTACGAGCGCCACAACATCTGCCCGATGTGCGCGGAGAAGCGCTCCATCACCCCCAGCTCGCGCTCCGTGTAGGGCCCCCGGTCCGTCGCGCGGAGGAACGTCGCCGCGCCCCAACACCCCGAGGGCAAGTCGAAGTTCACCCGAAGCTCGTCCCCGAAGCCGAAGGGCGCGATGAGCTCGCGGTAGCGCGCGCTCTCGTCGAGCCTCTCCCTCGCCGCCCTCCGCAACGAGCCCACCCGCTGCCCGGACGCCCGCAGCCCCGCGAACGTCAAGGGCTCCGGCGCCCACAACTCCAGATACGCCGCCCGCTCGAACCCCCTCGGGTCCAGGTTCTCCATCACCGTCGACGTCACCAGCCCCGTCGCCGGGTCCGTGCCATGCCAACAACTCGCATCCACGCCCAGGGGCTCGCGAAGCAAGACATTCAGCCGCGTGAACAGCTCCCCCAAGGGGAGCTCCGCTTCGGACAGCTCACGCAAGGCGCCCAACAACTCTCGCTCCATCCGGGAACGCGTCACCATTCCCTGACAATATCCAGCACAGGCAAGAATTCCCCACTTTTCTGGGATAGACGCGCCCGACGGGCTCGACGCACCCTGTCGGCAATCCCTGTCCCTCGTGGAGGAGCCGTGCGCAATCACCCCCGTGGTCGCGTGACGATTCGCGTTGTCGCCCGGAGTGCGGCCTTGGCGCTCTGCGCGTCTGTCCCAGCGGATATGAGCCCCCTGACAGTCCTGCATCAACAACAACAGCAATACTGCATGGAGCCAGCCATCGGGACTCCCGGCGGCAATGTCAGCGCCGCGCCTTGTCATGCCCCCGGGCTCGACTGGGAATTCGAGCCGGTGCGGGGAACCCTGGCTCACCGGGAGCGCATCCGGAGTGGAAGTTTCTGTCTGGGTGCTCGCGGGCGACGTCTGGTCTCCGCGCGCTGTGATGACAGTCTCGAGCAGCAATGGGTCATCACCCCGTTCGAGACACCCGGCGCCGCTCCGCCTCCGGGGTTCCGGGGCATCCGGCTGAAGAGCGCCGCGACGGGGGAATGCGTGGAAGGGGCGCCGGAGCCCGTGGGAGGGGCGCGCATCCGCCTCCACCCGGAATGTCAGCCGCACCCCTCGCAGCAATGGAACGTCCATCGCTCGGTGTTCGAGCGGCTCCTCGTGGAAGCGCCCCCCGAGGCCCCCCGCGCCCCGCGACGAGCACTCCTGGCGTCTGGCCGGAGCGAGCGCCTCCAGTTCTACGCGGACGAGGGCCGCACCCTCCTGGTGGGATGGCGCGGCAGGGATTGCCTCGGTGCCCAGACGTCCTGGGGCGTGTCGTCCCCCCATGAGACGCGCGTGACGGCCCCCTGCCCGCGCGAGGCAGGGGCCCTGGAGTGACGGCTCAGAGCGGGTCTGCCGTCGCGCAGCTCGGCGACGCGCTCTCCGCCACCTGACGCGTCAACGACCTGCGGCTCGCGTCGGTGAACAGGGACACGCCCATCACCAGACACGTCCGGTAGAGCAGCGCCTTGCTCGCGGGGAAGGCGTCGATGGCCGTGCTGAAGTCGTTGTTGAAGTACACCGAGGTGAACGCCGAGCCGTAGAACGGGCTGGAGCCCCAGGCGAACTTCTTGCCCGTCACGCCCGTGGCCGCGTTGAGCCCGCTGTACTGCGCGGACTGGAACGGCCACTCGCCCGCGGAGAAGCCGTCGCTCAGCAGCGCCCGCCCCGTGGCGGCCTTCGTCGCGCCGTTGTTGGTGCTGTAGCCGCCGTAGACCAGCCCCGCGTCCTGGCCCAGCTTCAGCTCGACCAGGCCCAGCTCGTACAACACGCCCGTGCCTGAGTGGCGCGCGAGCAGCGCGTGGTACTTGCGCGTGGCGCCGATGGGCTCGTTCCACGTCCAGTTCGCCTGGGTGGTCAGCACACCCGCCACCGGTGCCTGCGTGGTGAAGTGGTTGCGCGTGTCACCCCACTGCACGTTGCTCAGCGGCGCCTGCGGGTCGGCGTCCGCGAACTCGACGACACCGTAGGGGCCTCGCATGTCGAACGAGAGCTGCCCCGCCGTCGCCTCGCCCAGGTCCAGCCGGGTGTCCAGGCGCGGGAAGTCGACGCCCTTCTGGAAGACCCAGCGCAGGGTGAGCGGCACCAGGAACTTCTGGTGGGACGCGGTGGCGGCCGGCGTCGCCGCGGTGACGTCCGCCATGGCCACCCGGGTGCCCCACTTCGGATAGGTCGTCGTGAAGGTGTGGCTGGCGGAGGTGCTCGCCGGGAGGATGGACGAGGGGACTCCCCGCACCGCGAAGCCATACCCGAGCGGCGAGTCGTCCTCGCCGTTCAGCCCCGCGATGGTGCCGGACGCGCCGTTGTCGAACTGGCGGTACAGCTCATGGCCCACGAAGTAGCCGAAGCCGCGCTCGCCGCCGCCCGTGCCATCCACCGTCACCGTGCGCCAGTCGGCGCCCGCGGCGACCTGATAGGTCATCTGGACCGCGTACCCGCCATTGCCCGCGGCGGTCTGCCGCTTCAGCGACAGCGTCCTCGGGCGCCCCTTCGAGTCCGTCCACGTGTAGCGGTCCACGTCGACTCCCCCCACCACGGTGGACTCGCGAGAGACACCGTCCCCCTGCTCGAAGGCGGGCACCTCGGGCCCCGCGTCCGGGGTGCCCGCGTCCGGCGTCCCCGCGTCACCACCGCCGGCATCCGGGCTGCCCGCGTCATCCTTCGAGTCACTGGAGCCGCAGGCACACAGACACAGCGCCGTCGCCAGGAGCGTCACCTCGAGCCACCGCTGATTCATTCGCATCCGTCGCGGTTATCACGCCTCGCGGAGCGTCGATATCGGTCGGCCGAGACGTGAAGAAATACACGCAGCGCCCGAAGGAATCCCGCCCTCGACGTTGCGCGCGGCGACGCGCTCCTTCATCCAGACAGTGTCTGTGGCGCGGCGCCCGTCTTCGAGGGCAGCCTGACGCCCTACCCCAAGACCTACAACCAGAGCACCTGTCCCTGAACCTCACGCGCTTCGAGCACAGCTGACCTCGGTCCTGCTCGAGGTGCTCACGGCACGCCGAGCAGGCGCAGCCCCGCCGCGGTCGCCGCCGCCGCCACCACCACGGCGATGAAGGGCAGCCGCAGACACGCGAGCACCGCGCCGACGAGCACCCCCGTCGGCCGGGCCCACCCGGCGAGGCCTCCCTGCGCCAGCAGCGTCGACGTGGCCACGAGCGCCGCCAGCATCGCGATGGTCGCCAGCGCCATCCGCTCCTGCACCCGCGCCGACAGCTTCAGCCGCTCGCTCAACAGCGGCCCCGCCACGCGAAAGCCATACGTCCCCAGGGCCAGCACCAGAATCGGCAGCAAGGTCATCGCAGCGCCACTCCCACGGCGAGAATCGACAGAATCACCGGCAGCCCCATGGGCAGCCACGGCGTCAGCACCAGCGCGATGAGCGCGCCCACCAGCGCCACCTTGCGCGCCTTCGCCGCCCGCTCCCTCGCGCCCGCCTCCGCGTCCTGGTTCCGGGGCGGCAACAGCGAGGGCAACAGCAGCGCAACCATGCACGCGGGGAACGCCGCGTCGAGCCCCAGCGACTCGGAGCTGCCCACCACGCGCCCCGCCCAGCCGCCCAGCACCACGCCCGTGTTCCACCCCACGAACAACATGCCGCCGCACAGCCAGTAGGCCGCCCGACGCCGCGCCGGCTCCCGCTGCGACAGGGCGAAGGCCACCGACTCGTCCACCATCAGGTGCGCGCCCAGCAGCCGCGTGGGCCACCGCTTCCCCAACAGGTCCGCCACCGCCAGCCCGAAGGGCAGATGCCGCGCGTTGAGCAACAGCCCCGCGA
>NZ_SRLW01000240.1:0-15560 GCF_006518215.1 Myxococcus sp. AB025B | reverse complement strand
CGGGGAGGGTGGGACGTTCGGGTTGGGGGACACGTCGGCCACGTTCTTCCTTTCGCCCAGGAAGCCCGGAGCGCTCATCTGGGGCGTGGGGCCGGCGTTCCTTCTGCCCACCGCGACGAACGAGGTGCTGGGGACCGGCAAGTGGAGCGTGGGGCCCTCGGTGGTCGCGCTCATCCAGCCGGAGTCGTGGTCCATCGGCGTGCTGGCGAACAACGTGTTCTCCGTCTTCGGCGGGGATGACCGGGCGACGGTCAACCAGCTCCTGTTGCAGTACTTCGTCAGCTACAACCTGCCGAAGGGCTGGTACCTGACGTCGGCGCCGCTGCTCACGGCGAACTGGGAGGCGCCCTCCGGTGAGCAGTGGACCGTCCCCTTCGGCCTGGGCGCGGGCAAGGTCTTCACCGTCGGCAAGCAGGCGCTCAACGGCTCCGTGTCCGCGTACTACAACGCCATCCGTCCCGACCTGCCGGGCGCGGCCGAGTGGCAGCTGCGCCTCCAGCTCTCCTTCCTCTTCCCGCTGAAGAAGAAGCCCTGAGCTCCGGGAGCACCTGCTCCCAGTCCTGGGGAATCGACCGACGTTCGGCCGCGAGGACGCGCGGCCGGCCCGTCGTCACCAGGTGGGCTTGCCCCGATTTCGTGGGGCAGGCTCAGTCACGGGCTTGCTTCAGGTGAGCAGCTTGCGCTTTGCGGCGGTGAACTCCTGCTCGGTGAGACGGACGCACTCCCGGAGCGCGGTCAGCCGCTCGAGCTCGGAGGCCAGGCTCGGCGCGGATGGCTCGGCCGTCTCGTTGTCCGCCGCGAGGAGCGCATTGCTCAGGCTGGACGCCACCATGCCGATGAGGCCAATGCCCATCAACATCAGCACCGTGGCGCAGACGCGCGCCAGGCCCGTCTGCGGGGTGATGTCACCGTACCCCACGGTGGTCGCGGTGACGATGGCCCACCAGAGCGAGTCCTGGAACGTCGACAACGCGGGGTTGGTGTCCCGCTCCAGCATCCACACGACCGTCGCCATGCCCGTGACCACCGCCGAGGCGACGAGCGTCGTGTGTCCCAGCTTGTAGCGGTTGAAGAGCGCGTCCAGCACGGCGACCGAGCGGATGCGGCGGTACGAGGACACCAGCCGCAGCAACCTCAACACGCGCGCCAAGCGTAGCAGCTGGGCGACGCGGAGCAGACTGAACGCCTCCGCGTACAAGGGCACCAGGCCGAGGAGCTCGAACCAGCGGCCGCGCAGGAAGGCGGTGCGGCCCTCCGCCCGGAGAAGGCCCCAGATGAAGTCCCCCAGGAAGATGCTGATGAAGCCCAGGTCAATGGCCGCGAGCACCTGAAAGCGCGGCTCCGGCCAGCGCAGTCCCGCCATCTCCACGTAGAGGATGGGGACGAGGCTGGCCAGCGCCAGCACGGCCATGAGGAGGTCTCTCCGGGCGAGCTTGGAGGAAGCGGCGCCCGCCTGCTCCTCCTCGGTGCTCACCTGCCTTGTTTCAACCGCCCTCGAGACGGCTTCCTCGTTTCGCATGGGGTTCCACGCTAACGCAGCGGGCGTGGGATGAAAATCCACGGCAGCCTGGACGCGCGCCCGTCTGGCGCCCTGGGCATCCACTGCGATGTGCTGGCGCCGACGCGTGGCCCAGGTGCGCCTGTCCCAGTTCCATGGACACCCGAGAGGTGAGGCAAGGAAGGGGCTTGCTCATGGAGGCCTCACTCAGCCCATCAGGGCGAACAGGTAGCAGATGAGGGTCAGCAGCAGGTTGGAGATGGCGAACGTCACCGGGTAGCCGATGGCGGGGACGATGCTCTTCGACGCCTCCTGTGCCGCCCGCATGCCGGCGCTGTTGCACCGGGCTCCCGCGATGGCGCCCATCAGCACCGCGCTGTTCATCTTGAAGATGTACTGGCCCACCATCCAGCCGATGATGGGCGGGATGAAGGCCGCGATGGAGCCGATGATGAGTGTGGGCCCCAGGAGGCCGCCCTCGATGGCGTGCGCCACGCCCGCGCCGGAGTTCAGGCCGAGGATGGCGATGAAGACATTCAGCCCCACATCCTCGAGCAGCTGACGCGCGGACTCCGGGAACGGGCCGCCGAGCGCGGGGTTGTGCGTGCGCAGGATGCTCAGGCCGATGCTGACGATGAGCAGGCCCACCGCCGAGCCCAGGCTGAACTTGATGCCGTGGAGCGGAATCGTGATCGCGCCGAGCAGCGCGCCCGCCGCGAGCCCCAGGCCCAGGGTGATGATGTCCGTGGAGAGGCTCGGCTTCACGGGCGGACCGAGCACCTCGCGCAGGTCCGCCACCCGCTTGGAGCTGCCGGTGATGCGCAACACGTCGCCCTTGTTCACCACCTGCTCACGGCTCACCGGCAGCTGGTCACCCGCGCGGAACAGGGCGTTGAGGTAGATGCCGTGGCCCATGCGCAGCGCGAGCTCTCCCAGCGTCTTTCCGACGACCTGCTTGTCGTGGACGATGAACTCCACCGTGTCGAACTTCACGTTGCGCAGCTTGGAGTCGTCCACCTCCGGGCCGATGTGCGGCCCACCCGCCAGCAGCAGCGACACGGGGCCGAGCATCGCCACCTCGTCGCCCCGGCTTAGCACCAGGTCCGGCGGCGGGTTGTAGACGCGGCCGTCGTGGTAGACGCGCTCGATGGCCACGCGAGGGTGTGCATGGTCCAGGTCCGCCACGGTGCGTCCCTCGAGCGCGGGGTTCTCCACGCGGAACACCCGCAGGTCCAACGGCATGTAGCCCCGGATGAACGAGTCCGCCGTGCCCGGCAGCGGCGCGGAGTCCTCGCCCGCCAGCTCCTTCTCCATCTTCTTGCCGTCCGCCACCGCGTCGCGGCCGAACATCTTCGGCATCACCGACATCATCACGGTGAAGAGCACCATGCTGATGCAGTAGAGGAACGCGTAGGACGTCGTCAGGTTCCCGGGCGCCTGCCGCGCGGCGTCCCCCGTCAGCGCCGCCGAGCCGCTCGCCAGCGCCGCCTGCGCCGCGCCGAAGCCCGGCGTCGCCGTGTTCGCGCCGGAGAGGATGCCCGCGAGCAGACCGGGCGCCAGGTGCGTGAAGTACCGCGAGGCGTAGACCAGCGCGGCCGACAGCAGCGGCACCAGCAGGGACAGGAGGATGAGGTGCTTGCCCTCGCGATGGATGCCGCCGAGGAACTGCGGACCCACCTTCATGCCGATGGCGAAGATGAAGAGGTTGAAGAACACCGTGCTGGTGAACTCCGGCAGGGCGTATTGGATCTGGTAGGCGTCGAAGGCCCAGAAGCTGACGATGAGGGCCAGCAGCAGCGTGGCCGCCGTGGAGCCCATGCCCACGCCCTTCACCTTCAGCTCGCCGAGCGCGTAGCCGACGGCCACGACGAGGAAGAGCAGGATGAAGGGCTGCCGCCGCATGTAGTCCAGCACCACGCCGAAGACGCCGTGGGGATGGGGTTGCACGGCGGGCGCCGGCTGCCCCTGTGCGAAGGCGATGACCGCGAGGCCCACGACGGCGGCGCCCGCGAGCAGGGCGGTATGGCGCAGCTGGCTTCTCATGCGTGCATCCCTCCAGCGTTTCCGGTCAGGGTAGGGCGCGAGGTTCCTCGCCGGACGTGCCCCTCGGGGAGAGGCGGCCGACGCGCCGGCCCGTCGTCAGAAGCGCAGCCCCAGGTTGATGGGCAGGTACTGGCCGTTCGCCCGGCGCGCGCCCGTGGCCGTCTGGTACTCGGGGCCGAAGATGTGGTGGTAGCGCGCCTCCAGATACACGCGCACCGTGCCGTAGAGCCGGTACGTGAGGCCCACGCCGCCATTCACGCCGAGGTCCGTGGAGCTGCGCGAGTCGAGGATGACGTCCACCGGGACGACCTCCGTGTAGCAGGTGAAGAAATAGGGATCACACACGGGGACGAGCCCCGTGCCGGCGAACTGGGTGAGCTCCACCTTGCGGTAGTAGAGGCCCGGTCCCGCCGTCACGTAGAGCCCGAGACGTCTGCCCGACAGCAGGCCGAGGAAGAGGTTGAGGTCGCCGTACTGCATGACGTGATCGCCGGAGACGCGCTCGTCGGGCAGGACGTCGCTCTTCAGGTTGTAGTCGCTGTACTGGTATTCGGCGCGGAGGCCGAAGTGCTCGGTGAAGTGGTAGCCGCCGCCGAGCAGGAAGCCCCAGCCCGCCTTGAAGCGGCTGTGGGATTCACCGACGGGGAAGACGAGGCCGACTCCCAGGTTGAAGGTGAAGCGCCCGGCCATCGGCGGCGAGTCCTCCACGAAGCCCGCGGCGGGGTCCTCCGCGACTTGTCTCAGCGGACCTCCTCGCGCGACCCAGGGGACGAGCAGCGAGGACAACAGCACGAGCCTGGCGATGCACCGAGGCATGCGACCTCCTCACGACATGGCTCGCTGAAGCTGGGGACGTGGTGCCCTGGGGGCCGCGCGCGGCGCGGGCTCGTGGCTCCCACTTGTGCTGGGTCGTCGTGGCGTGTTGGACAGCGTCGCCCGGCTGCCCCTCCCCCGGGGCCCGTGCCGCGGCGGGCCCGAGGACACATCGTCGAGGCGTGACGAGGCTCACGGCGACAGCAGGCTGGCGACGCGCCCGACGGTACGTGCCGGGGCTGGGGTGGATGTCCACCTACTCGCGGGCCTGGCTGCGCCCGGACCTGCTCTCCGCGCTGACGATTGGCGCGATGCTGGTGCCGCAGGGACTGGCGTACGCGCAGATTGTCGGCGTGCGCCCGGTCACCGGCCTGTACGCGGGCGTGGCGGCCATGCTGGCCTACGCGCTCTTCGGTCCCTCGCGTCACCTGATGCTGGGGCCGGAGGCGGGCGCGGCCATCATCGCCGCGAGCGCCCTGGGCGGCGTCGTGTCGGGAGACGACCCCGCGCGGTATGCGTCGCTCGCGGCGCTGCTGGCGCTGATGGTGGGGCTGTTGAGCCTGGCGGCGGGCCTGCTCAAGACGGGAGCGCTGGCGGACTTCCTCTCCAAGCCCATCCTCATCGGCTACACGAACGGGGCCGCGCTCATCATCATCGGCAGCCAACTGGCGCGGATGTTCGGCCTGGAGCGGCGGGCGGAGGACTTTCCGGGACAGGTGCTGGAGGTCGGCCGCAACCTGCACGGCATGCACCTGCCCACGGTGCTGTTGGGGGTGGGCATCATCGGGTGTCTGGTCCTGCTGAGGCAGTGGCTCCCGAGGCTGCCCGGGCCGCTCATCCTGGTGGTGCTCACCACCGTGGCGGCGAGCGTGTTCCAGCTCCACCACGCGGGGGTGAAGGTGGTGGGGCCCATCGCCGCCTCGCCGCCGTCGTTCGGGTTGCCCCGGGTGGGCTTCTCGGATGTGCGGGCCTTGCTGCCCGCGGCGCTCAGCCTGGCGCTGGTGAACTACGCGGGCTCGGTGCTCGCGGGGCGGCTGTATGCCGACAAGCACCACTACCGGCTGGACGGGAACCAGGAGCTGCTCGGGCAGGCCGCGGCGAACGTGGCGTGTGCCTTCACGCAAGGGTTCCCGGTGACGGGAAGTGACTCGCGCACGGCGGTCAACGACGCGATGGGCGGGAGGTCGCAGCTGGTGGGCGTGGTGGCCGCGGTGCTGGTCGCCGTGTTCGCGCTCTTCTTCACGCCGCTGCTCCAGAGCCTGCCGCTGGTGACGCTGGGGGCCATCGTCATCGTCGCGGCGGTGTACCTGGTGGACGTGTCCTCGCTCGTGGCCCTGTGGCGGATGCGGCGTGTGGAGGCGGTGCTGGCGGTGGTGACGACGGTGGCGGTGCTGGTGCTCGGCATCCTCCAGGGCATCCTCGTCGCCGTCGCGCTCGCGCTGGGGGACCTCATCCGACGTGCCGCGCATCCCCACGACGCGGTGCTCGGCGAGCGCGAGGGCGTGTCCGGTTGGCACGACGTGACACGGCACGAGGGCACGCGCACCGTTCCGGGGCTCCTGGTGTATCGCTTCGATGCGCCGATGTTCTTCGCCAACGCGCGGCACCTGCGCGAGCAGGTGCGCGTCCTGGTGGCCCGGGCGTCCCCTCCCGTGCGCGAGGTGGTGCTGGACGCGAGCGCCGTGTTCGACCTGGACGTCACGGCGGCGGAGGGGCTGGAGAAGCTGCGCCAGGAGCTGGAGGACGAGGGCATCGTCCTGGTCATCGCGGACGCGAACGCGCCGCTGCGAGGCATGCTGCGGCGCACGGGGATGATGGAGCGACTGGGGGAACAGAACGTCTACCTCACCGTGGAGGCCGCCGTGGCGCGGTTCCAGGCCTTGCATTGACGTGGGGCCCCGGCCGGCCGCCCGCCTGGGGAATGAAGGGGGATTCGAGGACGTTGAAGACAGAGGGGCGAGGCGCTATAGACCTCGCCGTCCGTCGTTCCCAGGGTGGGTTCGGCGGGCCCGGACGAGGTGCGCCGTACCCGGTCACGACAAGACGACGCTCATCCCTGGAGTCGTACGTCATGGCGTGGATCATTCTCGTCATCGCGGGTCTGCTCGAGGTGTGCTGGGCCATCGGCCTCAAGTACACCGAGGGCTTCACCCGCCTTGTTCCCAGCATCCTCACGGGCACGGCCATCGTGGCCAGCATGTTCCTGCTGTCCACGGCGGCCAAGACGCTGCCCATCGGCACGGCCTACGCGGTGTGGGTGGGCATCGGGGCGCTCGGCGCCGCGGTGCTGGGCGTGGTGCTCTTCCATGAGCCGCTTACCCCGATGCGCATCGTGTTCCTGTCGATGCTGCTGGTCGCCATCATCGGTCTGAAGGCGACGAGCGGCGCGGACCACTGACGGGGCTCACCAGACGTAGCGCAGGATGAGCTGTCCATAGGAGAGCGTCGGGTCGCCGGAGCTGCGCTGTGAGCCCTCGTCTCCCAAGCCCTGCCGGGGCTCTCCATTGAGCGTCACCACCGCGCCCAGACCGAGCTGGAGGTTGGCGCGGCCCGAGTAGTAGACGCCGAGCCCCAGTGAGCTGTCCTTCAAGGTCCGATCCGAGCGTCCGACCACCTCCTGGCGGCCGGTGCGGAACAGGTACTCGCCCATCACCGCCACCGGCACCGCCGTGGTGGGGTAGAGGTCCAGGGTCGCCGCGAGCGCGAAGAAGAGGCGTACCGCGTGGGTCTCCTGCTCGAAGCGGTTCCCGACGAGGCGGTCGAAGGGCCTGCGCTTCTGCCAGGCGTACTCCGCCAGCGCCGAGCCCTGGAGCGAGAACATCCGTCCCAGCGTCTGCGCCGCGTAGACGCCGCCGTTCGCCGTCGTCTCCTCGCTGGGGACGAACAGGAACTGTCCCAGGCTGCCGCCGATCAGCTCCCCCACCGTCACCTGGGGCGACTCGATGATGGCGTTGATGAGCGGCAGCAGGGTGATCTCCCGTCCCTTGTCGTAGCCGAAGTTCGCTCGGACGGAGACCTGCGTCCCGCTGTGCTCGCTGCGAAACAGCCGCACCACGCCTCCCACCTGGCCCAGCAGGTCCACCGTGGCGCCGGAGGACAACAGTCCATCCGCGTTGGTGCCCGTGATGATGGTGGCCCGGCCGAAGCCCGCGAGGCCCAGCCAGTCGGTGATGCCCAGGCTCAAGTCCAGCGTCTGCTGGACGCCGGTGAGCGTCACGTCCAGGGGCTGCAGGTCATTCACCGGCACATCGGGGATGTCATACATCGCCAGGCCCTCGCGGATGCCGACGTGCGAGGTGACGAACGCGCTCTGCTGGAGGATGGGGAACACGTAGGTGTGTCCCGCGAGCTGGCGGGTGCGCGCGCCGCAGGGCTCCTGGCAGGACTCCGCGCCCGAGGGCGCACCCGCCGCGACTCCCGCACCGAGCAACAGGCCCACGCCGAGGCTTCGAAGAAGGGTCTTCATCTCGGGGAACGTGGGGAACGTGGCCACTGCGGACCATTGCCCCGCGCGCGCGGTCAGCGTCGCGACGAAGACAGCCAACGGGTGGGCGACGCGAGGGCCGTCGTTCCACGGACATTGATGGGAGCGGAGTTCGTGCTCGGCGCTCTGCGTGCGCCCGGGGAGGGGCATCTTGCGCGCGTTTCTCGGGGAGGAGACGTGGAATGGAAGTGACGGAGACCTTGCAACGCACCGAGCCCGCGCATGCCTGGCGGCCCCATCTGACGACGGCGCACGAGCAGCTCGCGCCCAGGTTGGAGGCGTTCTATCGGGACCTGCATGAGCACCCGGAGTTGTCCATGCAGGAGCATCGGACGGCCGCGAAGGTGGCGAAGTGGTTGGAGGACATCGGCTACGAGGTGACCTCGGGCGTGGGGCGTACCGGCGTCGTCGGCATCTTGCGCAACGGGCCGGGGCCCACGGTGCTCCTGCGCGCGGACATGGATGGGCTCCCCGTGGAGGAGAAGACGGGACGGCCCGACGCGAGCCATGTCACGGTGAAGGACGCACAGGGGCACACGGTGCCGGTGATGCATGCCTGCGGGCATGACGTGCACCTGACGTGTCTGGTGGGCGTGGCGGAGCTGCTCGCGTCGTCTCGCAACCACTGGCGGGGCACGCTGATGATGGTGGCCCAGCCCGCGGAGGAGACGCTCCAGGGCGCTCGGGCGATGATGGACGACGGGCTGTATGCGCGCTTCGGCACGCCGACCGTGGCGCTCGCGCAGCACGTGGGGCCGATGCCCGTGGGACTGGTGGGGTACCACCAGGGCGCTTCGATGATGGCGTCCGCGAGCGTGCGGGTGCGCATCCACGGCAAGGGTGGGCATGCCTCGCGGCCGCAGTCCACGGTGGACCCGGTGGTCATCGCGGCCTACCTGGTGACGCGGCTGCAGACCATCGTCTCGCGCGAGCTGGACCTCACCCAGGGTGGCGCGGTGATCTCGGTGGGGAGCCTGCACGCGGGGAGTCGCGCGAACGTCATCCCGGACGAGGCGGTGCTGGAGATGTCGGTGCGCACGCCGACCGACGCGCTCCAGGGCCAGCTCATCGAGGCCATCTCCCGGATGGCCCGCGCGGAGTGCGAGGCGGGGCGCACGCCTCGGCCTCCGGACATCGAGGTGATCAGCCGCACGCGGGTGATGGTGAACGACGACTCGTACTCCCGCCGGGTGCGCGCCGCGCACGCCGCGTGGTTCGGCGAAGGCCACCTGGTCGACACGGGCATGGTGAGCGGCAGCGAGGACTTCCCGTACTTCGACGGGCGCACGTCCAACGACGCGTCGAAGGCGAAGGTCCCGCTCGTCTACTGGTACTTCGGCGGCACGTCCCACGACGCGTGGAAGCGCGCTCCAGGCAAGACGCTCTGGGAGAAGCTGCAGAGCCTGCCGTCGAACCACTCACCGTACTTCAACCCGTCACCGGACTGTCTGCGCTTCGGCTGCGAGTCGCTGCTGATGGCCGCGCTGGCGTGTCTGGATGAGGAGCCCAAGGCGGAGCAGGCGCCGGAGGCAGGCAAGCGGCTGCACTGAAAAGCGTCGGCAGCCGGCGCTGACATTTCTACAGGGATTCAAGCGGTCCGTGCGCCAACCGTCCGATTTTCTTCAAAGGGCGGATGGCACGCGGACTGCTTTGTGCAGCGAGCGTCATGAAGTCACCCAGGAACACGCACCGCCCGTACACCGTCGAGATTTCGGCGGGAGCCTGGAGCCAGGTCGCCCGGCTCTCCCAGGAGCGCTATCGCGCCATCCAGGCCCACCTGGAGCGCGTGGCCTCGCTCGGCGCGCAGACGGAGGTCTCGGCGACGTTCCAGGTGGACGAACTGCACGTCCACTACGCGGTGGATGCGCGGCGCCGGCTGGTGACGCTGGTGGACATCACCCGGGACAAGGCGGGGGTGATGAAGGCGGCGGGGCGGTCCACGGCGCCCAAGGCCCCGGGCCTCTGAGTCGGGGCGGTGTGCTACGCCCGGGGGCATGACACGGGTGGTGGACGGGGCATGAGCCAGGACGACAAGCGGGAGCCTCGGCGGCTGGCGGACCTGCTGCGTCGGGGCATGTCCCAGGCGAAGCAGCAGCCCTCGGCGGGCCTGGCCCAGCTGGAGGCGGACTGGAAGCAGCGGGAACTGGAGCAGCAGCGGGCCGCGGCGGCGGAGGAGGCGCGGCGGGAGCTCGAGCACGAACGGGCGTGGCCCTCGCACCTGGAGCTGTGTGGCGCTCCGGCCGAGGCCGTGGCGGGCCTCCGTGGGGAGCGGCCGCTCGAGACGGCGGCGCTGCGCGCGGCTCGGCACGTGCTGCACGAGCGGCTGCGCAGCCTGCTGCTGTCGGGAGGCCCGGGCACGGGGAAGACGACCGGGGCGTGCCACCTGTTCCGCGCCGCCGTGCGCGGGGGCCGTGGCCGGTCGGAGTGGGACGCGTCGGCGGGGCTCTTCATCGACTGGGCGCGCCTGTCGCGCGAGGAGGACTCCGAGGCGCAGCGGCGGTTGCTCCAGCGGGCGGCCCAGGTGCGGGTCCTGGTGCTGGACGACATCGGCGGGGAGGCGTCGGGCCCGCGGCCACGGGAGCTGTTGGAGGCGCTCGTGGAGCAACGGGACAGGCCGGACCTGGTGACGGCGTATACGACGCGTCTGTCGGTGCAGCGGCGCGAGGGCGCGCCCTCGCGCTTCGCCGAGTCCGTGGGTGCCCGCGTGGTCCAGCGCATGAGCCGCCAGGGGACGTTCCACCTGGCGGACTGTGGGAACAGGGACCTGCGTCAGGGCGTGAAGCCGTGAGCCCGGGCGAGGCGCTCAGGTGCAGCCGGGGTCGCACGACTGCTGGGAGACGGAGTCGTAGCAGAGGTTGAAGACGACGTTGGAACAGCACTCCTGCACCTCGACGTTGCAGCCGTCCTGACAGGTCCAATAGGTGAAGACGTGGCGGAAGCCGTCGATGCAGACCTCCGCCTTCTGCTCCTGTTCAGCCAACGGCGGTGGCTCCTGGGAGGGTTCTTCCACGCCACCACAGCCCAGCAGCAAGCACGTCGTCAGCGCGACTCCGAGAAGCTCTCGCATGTGACCTCCAGGGGTGAAGACTCGCGAGCGTAGCGCGGCCTTCGTGGCGCATGTCGAGGCCAGGGACTCACATGCGGCGCCTCCGGTGCAATTTTCTCCTGGGGATGCGAAAGCCAGACGTCTTCGCTCTCGCTGGGGTGTGCTGGGATTGGGGTGCCGACGGACCCTCGCGAGGATGAGAGGATTCGCTCGGCGGGGTGGGGTTGCGCTATTGGCAGGCACGCGTCCACAATTCGTCGCGTTCGCTCTGCATACCCTCGTGCTCGGATGCGACTCTCCCTCGTCCATAAAATCACCGTGGCGCCCGTGGTCGTGGCGCTGTTCTTCGCCCTGCTGTCCATGGGCTACACCATTCCGCGTCTGCGCCAGGCCTTCGAGGAGCAGGGCCACGAGATGAGCATGGCGGTGCCGACGGCGCTCGCCTCCGCGATGGCGGACCTGCTGCGCAACCGCGAGCAGCAGGAGGTCCAGCCCACGCTGGACGCCGTGGCCCGGGAGGGCGCGCTCGCCTACGTCGCGCTGGTGGATGCGCGGGGCTCGCTGGTCGCCGTGTCCGGACCCCACGCGGCCGTCCTCCGCGAGCACGTGGAGGGGCTGGCCCTCTCGAAGGCGGGGACTCCGCTCGAGGCGCAGGGCGTGGAGCTGCTCGACATGGCGGCTCCGGTCCCCGGTGGACTGGGGGCGGTGCACGTGGGGTTCAACCGCACGGATGCTCGCGGCCGCATCGAGAGTGTGCTTGGGAACATGCAGCTCATCCTGATCGCCGTGCTCCTGGTGTTGATGGGGGCGGCGTGGACGCTGAGCCGTCGCATGGTGGCTCCGCTCATCTCGCTCACGGGGGCCGTGCGCCGCATCGCCGAGCATGGGGACTTGCGCGAGCCGGTGCACGTCTCGACGCGGGACGAGGTGGGGGAGCTGGCGCTCGCGGTGGGCATCCTGGTGGGGAAGCTGAAGGACCTCCTGCACCAGCTCCACTCGTCCACGGAGCTCTTGAGTGACTCCGTGCTGGGGCTCAACGAGTCCGCCAGCGAGCAGAACCAGATGGTCTCCCGGCAGGCCGCGGCCGTGCAGGAGACGCAGGTGACGGCGCAGGAGATCCGCCAGACGGCGCTGCTCGCGTCGAACTCCGCGCAGTCCGTCATCGAGGTGGCCGAGCGCGCAGAGGCGCTGGGCAGGACGGGGGAGGAGGCGGTGGCCGCGAGCATCGATGGGCTGGTGGACCTGCGCTCCCAGGTGGAGCAGATCACCGAGCGCATCATGTCGCTGGGGGAGAGGACGCAGCAGATTGGCGGAATCACGGAGACGGTGAAGGACCTGGCGGACCAGTCGCATCTGCTCGCGGTGAACGCGGCCATCGAGGCGGCCCGCTCGGGTGAGCACGGCAAGGGATTCGCGGTGGTGGCGCGGGAGATTCGCGCGCTGGCGGACCAGTCCATCCGCGCGACCAATCAGGTGCGGAAGATCCTCAACGACATCGGCGAGGCGATTGCGGGGACGGTGCAGATCACCGCGGAGGGGACCCAGCGGATGGAGGCGGGCCTCGCGCAGGCCCGCGCGTCCGGGGACACGCTGCGTGAGCTGACGACCATCGTCCAGGACAGCACGGCGTCCGCGCGGCAGATCGCGCAGACGGTGAACCAGCAGGCCACCGGCATCGAGCAGATCTTCACCGCGGTCAACGAGCTGAACGCGCTGATGGGTGACACTGTGAAGCGCATCTCCACCACGAACGAGTCGGCCGTGTCGTTGAAGATGCTCTCCGAGCGGGTGGCGGAGGTGGTCCGGGCGTATCGGGTGTGAAGTCACGCCACCTCGAACAGCGAATTCTAAAATGGGCTTGTTCTCAGCGTGAGTCTCGGGCGAGTCGGCGGGATGCGTGTAGGCATCCGCCGAATGCCCTGTTTCCCGAAGGTTTGTCAGACGTCAATGCCAGCATTTTGCCATGGGCCTTCACATAAAGAAGGCGTGGGGTGACGAATGCGTGCTGGTCTTTGGGTGGTGAGTGTCGCCCTCCTTTTCATGGGCTGCGCTGGAGTGGACTCGTCGACACGCGGGGATATGTTCCAGCAGCGAGCGGCGACACCAGGAGAGCGGTGGGATTCTTCGAGCGAGATTCCCGAACGCGCAGTGGATGGCGACGCGGTCGACGCTCCCTCCGGTCAAAGGCTCCACCGACGCCATTTGTTCCGGGACTCCGTGTCCCTTGGTGCGGGCAGGAGACCTCAGGATTCGTTTGTTGCCCTGCTTCAGAAAGCGGGACTCGAAGATCGCGACGCGCAGCCAGTCAGGGGAAGCGCTCTCACCCCGATTCACGCAGCGAGACTCCTCGAAACGTTGTTGAAGAGGGAGGTCACGCTGGGACAGTTCCCAGCGCGGGTTGCGGTGGGCTTCTTGCTGCGGGAGATCTTGGTCACGGGCGAAGTGTCGCGGGTCGAGTTGGTGCGCCGGGTCGGGCGCTTCAAACATCTGGCGGTACTCCGACCTGACGGATGCCTTGCGTGGGTGCTCACCGGAAGGACTCAGCAACGGGTGTCGCCCGTTGAATGGAAGGGCGGAGCCTTTCGCGCGCACGGCTTCGAACTGGGCCGCTTCTACGATGGGCGAACGGGCGTCTTCCGACTCCTCAACGATGAGCTGCGGGAGGAAACCGGCATCCCCCTGGCTGACGTCCATGACGATGCCGATGTCATCAGTCGCACCCTGGACGGGGCCGAAGAGGCGTTCATCGGGCTCGCGCTGGCTGTGGGGAAGTTCTTCTCGACGTCACCAGCAGACAACTTCGCAGCCCTTCGGCAGATGCCTGCCTCCGTTGTGGCGTTGATGGAGTCCTCTCCGGAATATCTGGAACGCTTCCGATACATGCCCCGGGGCGAGCAGGTGCAGGCTGTCTCCAAACTGGTGACGAGTCTCATCGCCACGTGGGGAACAGTATCCGCCGCGACACGCACCTTGGAGGGGACAGCCCTCGCCACCGCGAGAATTCCAGCCCTCACATTGGCCGCGGACGGCACGGTGGCGCTGCGTTTGGTGGCGGCGCCTGTGGGGCGTGCGGCTGCGGTGCTGGGCGGTGGGCCTGGCGCTGCCGTCATCCTTCAACGGGTGGGGGAGAGGGGCGATTCAGGAGCTACGCCGTCCGCTGGCCCTCCCGGCATGAAGTCCTACTCGTCGTTCAAGTCTTTCAAGCGCGCGATGGGGCCCGCGGGACCGGGCAAGGAGTGGCATCACATCGTCGAGCAGACGGACGGTAATGTGGGGAGATTCGGTCCGAAAGCGATCCACAATACGGAGAACGTCATCGCGCTCGACAAGGAGCTTCACACGAGGGTGAGTGCGTTCTATTCATCGAAACGATTCGACATCACGAACACGATGCAGACGGTGAGAGAGTGGATGCGCACGCAGTCATTCGAAGCCCAGCGAGACTTCGGGCTGAGGGCTGTCGAGAACGTCCGCAAGGGGAGTTGGTGATGGACCTGGAGTCGCTCGTCGCGCAGTTCGCTGAGAATATCGCGGCGCAGACGGATTGCATCCGGAGTGGGGATGCGAAGCGCGGAAACAAGCATGCGGACAAGGCCTATGCCGCGTTCACGAAGCTGCGTTCCCTCGGCGATGCAGGCCGCGATGCCCTCGCATCATTGTTCTCGTCGCCTCGGGTCGACGTGCGAGTCACCGCCGCGGCCTTCCTGTTGAGGCACAAACCCAAGGAGGCCAGGGGGGTGCTCGAAGAGGCGGCACGAGGCGAGGGGATCTCCGCGCTCGGGGCTCAGCAGACGCTCAAGAACTGGGAGAACGGCACCTGGGCGTTGGACCCCCTGGAGTAGCCGGCCGCCGCCCATGTCGGCGCTTCAACTCGGGCGGTGACTCCCGGTGTTCTCCCGCGCCAGCATCCTCGCCGCGTGTAGCCGGGGCATGAGCCGCGACACGAGCGCGCTCACCGACGTCACCGGATGCGCCCCGGGCTCCGGCAGTCGCGCCGCGAGCAGGGCCGCGCCCAGCCGCGCCACCGAGGACAGCACGAACAGCACGTGCAGGTTCACCCAGGGCTGTCCCCCCAGGACGAAGTTCTCGGGCAGCGCCGACGCGATGGCCCCCCCGAGCGCCGCGGCGAGCGCGTACGCCAATCCACCCGCCGTCGCGAACGCGGCCAGATAGAACGGCCGCCCCTTGCGCGGCGCCACCGTGAGCGGCAGCGCGAAGCTGGCCAGGCCGTGCCCGCTCCACAGCGCCCCCGCGAGCACCACGTCGAACAGCAACGGCCACAGCGTCCCCGCGGAAGGCAGGAGCCACAGCGCCGGGATGACGCCGATGCCCAGCGAGCACGCCAGCAACACCGGCTGCGCCCCCACGCGGTCGATCATCTTCCCCCACAGGGGCGCGGTCAGGATGCGCACCCCCGCCACGGCCGCGGCGTGCAGCGCCAGGATGACGAACGTCATCTTCAGGTTCTGGATGCTGTGCAACGCGAAGAACGGCGCGGACACCCCCACCGCCGCGTTCCAGGCCACCTGGTACGTGAGCACCCGCCGCGCGAGCGGGTCCTTCAGCGGCACCAGCGCGCCCTTGAGCTCCAGCCGGGGCGTGGTCCCCGGCGGCGCCGGGTCATGCTGACTGGCCATGAGCAGCGTCGTCACCACCCCCATGACACAGGCCCCGAG
>NZ_SRLW01000023.1:0-53594 GCF_006518215.1 Myxococcus sp. AB025B | reverse complement strand
CCCTTCAGATGCGCTCCACCACCCTCAGGGCGAAGCGCACGAAGCGCGCGTCGAGCGGCTCGTTGAGCATCAGCCGCTGCCACACCAGCCCGGAGAGCACGTTGACCACCAGCTCCCGGTCCGCCGGCCGCCGGTCGACGAGGCAGGCCCGGAGCTCGTCGCCCCGCGGCCGCACCAGCTGGGCGACCAGCCGCCGGTGGAGGTCCTCGTCGAACTGCGCCTCCGCCATCAGCGCGCGCAGCACCGGCGCCGCCTCCGAGGCGCCCCGGCACAGCTCCACCAGCGTGGAGGACAGCGACGGCCTGCGCGGGCCGCGCAGCCTGGGCGCCTGGCTCACCCATTCGGAGAACGCGTCCAGCACCAGCGCCCCCTTCCCCGGCCACCAGCGGTACAGGGTCTGCTTCCCCGCACCGGCCCGCTTCGCCACGTCCCCCATGGTGACGGCCGCATAGCCCCGCTCCAGCACCAGCTCCTGCGCCGCCACCAGGATGGCCCGGCGCACGCCCTCGTCCCTCGGTCGGCCTACACGCATGCCCCCTCTTTACGAGACTTCTTGTCTCGGAAGAATTCGGATTACGAGACCCGAGGTCTCGTTTGGGTACTTACGAGACCACGCGTTCCCAAAGTGCGTAGCGCGGTGCGCACCTGCGCAAAGCGCGCGCGTTGACGCAGCGAGCAACCCTATGTACCACTGCGCGCGACCATGGCTGACAAATCAGGATTGCTGCACCGTCTGGGTAATGCGGTGCAGAGCGGAGCCGGCGAGCGCCTCGACGGCAAGTCGTCCACCGTGTCGTCTGGAGACACGCGCTTCACGCCCCCCGTCGCTCCCGCGTCGCAGGACGTCGAATCCCTGCAGGGCTGGGGCTTCGAGGACACGCGCTTCGTGGTGCAACCTGATGGCAGCACGCTGCTGACGGGCACCCGCTACAACATCAGCAACGTGGCGCTGCCGGAGCTGATGCCGTGGTTCGCCGCCAGGCTGGCCTCGCCGCTGGGCTACGACAACCGCAACGAGCCGCACTACCCGCCCCAGATTCCCGAGGCGAAGAAGGACGAGGCGCTGCTCACCGCGCTGCGCGCCTTCCTGAAGGAGGACCAGCTCACCGACGACCCGAAGCAGCGGCTGCGCCGGGGCCACGGGCACACGGGCGGGGAGATCTGGGCCATCCGCTACACGAAGCTGGACCGCGTCCCGGACCTGGTGGTCTTCCCGCGCGGCCACGACGAGGTCGTGAAGCTGGTGGAGACCGCCTCGAAGCACGGCGCGTGTGTCATCCCCTTCGGCGGCGGCACCAACGTCACCGAGGCGCTGCGCATCCCGCTGTCGGAAGCGCGCCTGGTCATCGCCGTGGACATGCGGCAGATGAACCGCGTCCTGTGGATCGACACCGTCAACCGCATGGCCTGCATCGAGGCGGGGGCCACCGGCCGCCACCTGATGAGCGAGCTGGCGAAGTTCGGCTTCACCATGGGCCACGAGCCCGACAGCCTGGAGTTCTCCACGCTGGGCGGCTGGATTGCGACCAACGCCAGCGGCATGAAGAAGAACCGCTACGGCAACATCGAGGACCTGGTGCTGGACATGCGGGTCGTCACCGCCCAGGGCATCGTGGAGCGCCCGCGCCAGGCGCCGCGGGAGAGCGTGGGCGTCAACCCGCGCCAGTACATGTTCGGCAGCGAGGGCAACTTCGGCATCATCACCACGGCGGTGGTGAAGCTCTTCCCGCTGCCCGAGGTCCAGCGCTACGGCTCGGTCATCTTCCCGGACCTGGCCGAGGGCCTGGCGTTCCTCTACGAGCTGCAGCAGTCCGGCGCGGTGCCCGCCAGCGTGCGGGTGATGGACAACACCCAGTTCCACTTCGGCCAGGCGCTCAAGCCCGCCAAGCACGGGCTGGCCGCGAAGCTGAAGAGCGAGCTGGAGAAGGTCGTCGTCACCAAGCTCAAGGGCTTCGACCCGTACAAGCTCGCGGTGGCGACCATCGTGTTCGAGGGCTCGCGCGAGGAGGTCGACTTCCAGGAGAAGACGCTCTACCGCATCGCCGCGGCGCACGGCGGCATGAAGGGCGGCGGCGCCAACGGCGAGCGCGGCTACCAGCTCACCTTCGGCATCGCCTACATCCGCGACCTCACCTTCGAGCACTGGGCCATCGCGGAGAGCTTCGAGACGAGCGTGCCGTGGAGCCGCGCGCTGGAGCTCTACGAGCGCGTGCAGCGCCGGGTGGAGAAGGAGCACGCCCTGCTGAAGCTGCCCGGCAAGGTGTTCTTCACCGGCCGCCTCACCCAGGTCTACCAGACGGGCGTGGTCATCTACTTCTACCTAGGCTTCTACGCGAAGGGCGTGGAGGACCCGGTGGGCGCCTACGCGGCGCTCGAGCACGCGGCGCGAGAGGAGATCCTCGCCGCGGGCGGCTCACTGTCGCACCACCATGGCGTCGGTAAAATCCGCCGCGACTTCCTGCCGGAGGTCTACTCCGAGGGCGCGCTGGCGCTGAACCGCAAGGTGAAGGCGGCCATCGACCCGGAGAACGTCTTCGGCGCGTCGAACAGCGGCATCAACGGCCCGGTGGCGCTCACCCCGAACGAGGAGCCTCACTGATGTCCCGCCATGTCTTTCTCACCGGCGTCACCGGCTTCGTCGGCAAGGTGGTGCTGGAGGCGCTGCTCCACCAGGGCGTCGAGCGCGTCACCGTGCTGGTCCGCGAGTCCAAGGACCGTCAGGGCCGCGTGCAGTCGGCCGCGGAGCGCTTCGCCAGGGTGGCCCAGGCCGCGTGCTTCTCACGCCTGCCGGCCGGCTGGACCCAGCAGGTCGACGTGGTGAGCGGGGATCTGGAGCAGCCCGCCTGCGGCCTGTCCGCCGCGGACCGGGACGCCGTGCGCGGCGGCGTCACGCACGTGGTGCACTGCGCGGCGAGCGTGGAGTTCGACCTGCCGCTCGCGCAGGCGACGTCCGCCAACATCCGCAGCGCGCTGTCCGTGCTGGAGCTGGCGCGCGAGTGCCCCAAGGTGGTGGGCATGGTCGACGTGTCGACCGCGTACGTCAGCGTCTGGCGCCCCGGCCCCATCGAGGAGAAGCTCGCGCACCTGCCCAAGCCCGCCTCGGAGCTCTACGAGGCGTTCCAGGTGGCGCAAGGCGACGGCCGCGAGTGGCTGACGCTCACCGGCCACCCCAACACCTATACGCTCACCAAGAGCGTCGCCGAGCACCTCATCTGCGAGCGGCGCGGCCACGTGCCCGTGGTCATCGTGCGCCCCAGCATCGTGTCGGCCGCGCACCGCGCGCCCTTCCCCGCCTGGCTCGACAGCCCGGCGGCGCTGGCCGGGTGCCTGCTGTACAGCGGCCTGGGCGTGGTGCGGGCCTTCAACGCGGACCCGTCGGTGCGCCTGGACGTGGTGCCGGTGGACGTGGTGGCCAGTGAAGTGGTGCGCGCGGTGTTCGGCCCCATGCCGGCCGAGGGTCAGCCGGTGCCCATCGTCCACGCCACCATGGGCGTGCAGCGGGCGCTGCGCATCGACATGGCGGCGGCGACCACCATCGAGTGGTTCAAGCACCGCCCCGGCGTGGTGAAGGCGCCCGACATGTTCGTCGGCCGCAAGGACCACGGCTTCGACGCCGTCGACCTGGTGCGGCGCGAGCTGCCCGTGCAGCTGCAGAAGGCCGCCCTGACGGTGCTCGGGCAGAGCAAGGCCCTGCGCAAGCTGGTGCGCGCGGACCAGAAGGTCCAGTACCTCAACGAGGGCTTCTCGTACTTCACGCACCACACCTTCGACTTCGTGCGCGCCTCGCCGCTGGAGGTCCCCGGCTTCGAGCCGCGCGAGTACGTGCGCGTGGTGAACGAGGGCATGTACCGCCACCTGCTGTCGCGCGACGAGTCGCAGGTGTCCTTCGCCGGGCCCAAGCACGATGACGGGCGGGCGGACAGCACGTGGCTCAAGGAGCGCCCGGCCGCCAACACCACGCTCAAGGTGTTCGGCTATGCGCTGCGCAAGACGTTCCGCCACTGCACCAGCGACGTGACGTTCGACCGGCCCTCGTTCGAGCGCGCGATGGCGCAGGTGCCCCCGGGCGCGCTGGTGGTGCTGGCGCCCACGCACCGCAGCTACTTCGACTTCCTGCTCACCAGCTACCTGTGCTTCCAGCACCCGGAGCTGGGCATCTCCATGCCGCACATCGCCGCGGCGGAGGAGTTCGGCCGCATCCCGGTGGTGGGGCCCATCCTCAAGGACTCGCAGGCCTTCTTCATCAAGCGCGGCGTGGGCCGCGAGGTGCCGGAGCTGGGCGAGGAGCTGCGCCGGCTCACCGAGAAGAACGCGTCGCTCATGTTCTTCATCGAGGGCCAGCGCAGCCGCGCCCGGCTGATGCTGCCGCCCAAGCGGGGCCTCTTGCGCGCCCTGCAGAACACGGGGCGCCAGTTCGTCGTCCTGCCCGTGGCCATCTCCTACGACCGGCTCCCGGAGGAGGCTTCGCTGTGCGAGGAGCTGTCGGGCAAGCCGCGCCCGAAGATGACGCTCACGGGCGTCATGTCGTGGCTGGGCCGGCTCGCGCGGGGGCAGGTGCAGCTGGGCCGCGTCCACGTGGCGTGCGGCCAGCCCCAGGCGATGGGCCCGGACACGGACGTGCGCGCGCTGAGCCACACGGTGATGGCCGAGCTGCAGCGCCACACCACGGTGAGCAGCTTCCACCTGCGCGCGTTCCTCGCCGAGCACCCGATTCCGGGCGTCGACGAGGCGTGGCTGAAGGACGCCATCGAGCGGCGGGGCGGGCGCGTCATCGCCAGCGACCTGCCGGTGCCCTCGCCCCTGACCCCGACGCTGGCGCACTCGCTGCGCAACCAGTGGCAGAACTGGTTCGCGGGCGACGTACTGGCGCGCCAGCCGGGAAACCCCGCGCTGGAGACGCACCTGTCGCGCTATCGCTGGTGCGCCACGCCGCTGGCGGAGATGAGCGACGCGCGCGTCGACGCGGTGGTGAAGGCGCTCTTCGAGCCCGTGGTGCGCGACTACCTGGAGGCGACGAAGGTGAGCGCGCCCTGTGAGCTGAAGGCCGTGCCGGTGGCGCACCGCCCGCACCTGGATGGCATCGTGCAGGCGCTCCTGTCGCTCGACATCGTCAAGCCCTCGGGTGACGACCTCGAGTGGGGACCGAACGCGGCCCAGCTCGCCCAGTTCCAGCAGGCCTGTGCGTGGCGGGGCGAGGTGCAGTCGTGAAGACGCTCGTCACGGGTGCCAGCGGCTTTCTGGGGCGCAACCTGCTGGAGGTGCTGGGCGACGACGCGATTGCCCTGGTGCGCTCGCCGCTCGACGCGAAGGTTCAGCAAGTGTCGGGCACGCCGATGGAGCCCGACGCGTGGCTGTCCCAGGCAAAGGGCACGCGCGTGGTGATTCACGCGGCGGGCATGGTGCACCACAGCCGGCACCACGCCGAGGAGATGGTGCGCTTCAACATCGACAGCTCCCTGGCGATGGTGCGCGCGGCGAAGGCGCTCGATGCGCGGATGGTGCTGGTGTCGACGTCCGGCACGGTGGGCTGCTTCCCCCACGCCACCATCGAGGCGGACGAGCACTCGCTCTACGCGGAGGGCGTCGTCGGCCGCTGGCCCTACTACCTGTCGAAGATTCGCGCCGAGGAGCAGTCGAGGAAGCTCGCGAAGCAGCTGGGCGTGGAGCTGACGGTGGTGCGGCCTCCGGTGCTGCTCGGGCCGGGCGACACGCTGGGCCGCTCGACGACCAACGTCGCGCGCGTGCTCAACGGCCGGCTGCCCTTCATCCCCGCGGGCGGCATCGCCTTCACCGACGTGCGCGACGTGGCGCACGCGCTCGCGAAGCTGGCGCGGCGCGACACCTGGCGTGACACGTACCACCTGCCCGGGACGTCCCTGCCCTTGCGCACCTTCTTCGAGCGCGTGGGTGAGGTCGCCGGCATCAAGGTGGACAAGCCCGACGTGCCCACGCTCGTCGTGCAGGGCCTGGCGAAGCTGGGCTCGAAGGTGCCGCTCAAGAAGCTGCCGGACCCCGTCGTGCTCGAGATGTCCACGTGCCACTGGGGCTTCAAGACCCTGTGGAGCCACGAGGAGCTCGACTACCAGCCGCGCGCTCATCGCCAGACGCTGAGCGACACGGTGGCGTGGCTGCGGCAGTCCCAGCCCCGCGCCTGAGGCCTGGCGGTGGCGTCCCGTCCACCGCCAGCCTGACTCAGCCGCCGAAGGCCTTGTCCCACTGCGTGCGGAGCCAGTTCTTCGCGGCGTCCACCTTGCCGCCCCAGTTGTTCCCGTGGGGTCCGGCGATGTCGACGACGCCGTTGACGCCCCGCTCGCGCAGCGCCTCGGCGGCCTTCACCGGGTCGTCGGCCTCGCCCCACACGGACACGGTGCCCGCGGGCAGGAAGGTCTCGATGGCCTCGTCCGACAGCTTGTCGTGGCGCACCACGAAGGTGACGGGGCCGCCCAACTTCTCGGCCTGCTCGACCATCCTCCGGGCGTCGGCGGCCTTCACCTCGCCGTCGGTGGGTGGGTTGATGGCGAGGATGGCGTTGGGGAAGCGCTCGCGAATCTCCGGCCCCCACTTCTCCATGGCCTCGAAGCCCAGGTTGAGCATCAGCCGGTCCTGCGGGATGCCCACCTTCTCGATTTCATCGAGGACGGCCGGCACCTGGTCGCTCTCCTTGATGTCGAGCTTGAGCCCGCGCCCGGACTCCTTCCCCATCGTCAGCCATTCATTGAGGGTGAGGTTGTCGCCATCCTCGTGCGCCTTGTCGTGACGCATCTCCGGCGTGTCGTTGTTGATCTCCTTGCGGACATCCCCCTCGAACCAGTTGGCGTCGCTGTCGAGCGCGGCCTGGAACTCCTCCTTGGTGTTGGTGCGGTGCGCGTTGCGGGCCTCCGACAACGGCAGGTCTCCGGACCAGGTGTTGCCCGCGGGTGCCGAGGACTCGGCGGCGGGCTTCGCCTCGAAGGTGTCCGCCTGGGAGTAGCCCGTGGGCTTCGCGGCGGGCTTCGCCTCGGCGGGCGGAGGCGGAGGCGGACGTCTGGGCAGTTCCACCACCGGACGACGGATACGGCCGACGGAATCGAAAGACATGGCTCGAAGCCTCCCCATCACATTCTCGGGAATCAACGCTCGAAAGGTGCTGCGTCCATCCGCGCGGGAAAAGCGCCCCGCGGCTGTACGCCCGAGGAATGCCGCGGCTCGTCGACGCGGCTCGCCACTCACCGACGCCAGGCGCGCCTCACAGATGCGCCCCCTCCGGACGCACGCGGGAACGTCTAACCTCCCCCTGGCGCGAACCCACACCCCGCCCACTCGCGCAGGGAGAACCCTCGTGCCCCACCCCCTTCCCACCCGCCGGGCCCTCCTCGCCGGCGCCGCCGCGCTCGTGGTCCGCCCCGAGCTGTCGATGGCGGCGCCCGCCCCTCGCAAGAACTGGAGCCAGGACCCCGTCCGCCTCTTCTTCAACGAGAACCGCTACGGCCCCTGCGAGGGCGCCCTGCGGGTGATGCGCGAGTCGCTCCACCTCTCCAGCCGCTATGCCTCCCAGGACCGCGTCGACGCGCTCAAGCGCCTCATCGCCGAGCAGGAAGGACTGACGCCCGAGCACGTCCTGCTCACCGCGGGCGCCTTCGAGGCGCTGGTCCTCATCGCCAACGAGTTCGCCTCCGGAGGCGGCGGCGTCATCTGTCCCGACCCGTCCTTCCCCATCGTGGCCACCTACGCCGAGCGGGCCGGAGGCAAGGTCCAGCGGGTGCCCCTGGACGCCACGATGACGCACGACCTGGACGCGCTCGCGGCGCGCGTGGACGCGGGCACGAAGCTCGTCTCGGTCTGCAATCCCAACAACCCCACCGGCACCATCGTCGACCCGGGCCGGCTGCGCGCCTTCTGCGAGGCCGTGGCCCCCCGCGCCACCGTGCTGGTGGACGAGGTCTACATCCAATACCTGGAGCCCGCGCCCGGCCTCTCCATGGTCGACCAGGTGCGCGCGGGGAAGGACGTCATCATCACCCGCTCCTTCTCCAAGATTCACGGGCTCGCCGGCATGCGCGTGGGCTACGCGCTGGCCCAGCCCGCGCTCGTGAAGAAGCTCTCCGAGCGGCAGATGACGCTGCCCAACGCGCTCTCCATCGAGGCCGCGCTCGCCAGCCTCCAGGACAAGGCCTTCGTGCCGCGCATCCGCAAGCTCATCACCGACGCGCGCCGAATCACCACCAAGGCCCTGGACACCGTGGGAATGAAGTACGTGCCGGGCCACGCCAACTTCGTCTGGATGCCCCTGCCTCCGGAGCTGCTGGATTTGCCCGTGCGCTTCGCGCCCCACGGCTTCCACCTGACGACCCAGCCCAACGTGCCCATCGCGGCGGAGGCCGCGCGCCTGCGGCTGACGGTGGGCACGGTGGAGGAGATGACCGCCTTCGCCGCGCTGCTGCGCTCGATGCTCGGGCGATGAAGCAGCCAGGCGAACATGTCGGTCCGTCGTCGCTCACGGAGGCCTCTGGTACCCTGCCGCGCATGGATTCCCGCGCGGCGTCGAGGCCCTCCTTCTGGCCGATGCAGTTCGGCGGCTGGGGGCTCTACGCGATCCTGCTCATCGTCACCTTCCTGCCCGCGGCCGCGGCCGATGGGCGGACCGTGTCACTGCTCATGGCCAAGGGCAGCCGGGCGATGTTCGGCCTGGTGCTCACCTCGTTGATGCGGCTGGGCTACCAGCGGCTGTTCCCCGGCGGATTCACCCGTCAGGCCGCCTGGGCCATGGCCACCAGCGCGGTGTTCGGCGTGGTGTGGATGGGCCTCGCGGAGGTGTGGGCCACGTGGATGTATGAGACGTACAACTGGCGCACCAACCGCATGATGTTCGGCAGGGCCGCGCTCGACTACGCGGTGACGCTGCTGGGCTGGAGCGGGCTGTACTTCGGAATCAAGCACGCCCAGGCGTGGCAGGACGAGCGCGAGCGGGCGCTGAAGGCGGCCACGCTGGCGCAGGAGGCGCGGCTGGCGTCCCTGCGGCACCAGGTGCGTCCGCACTTCCTGTTCAACGCGCTGACGTCGGTGCGCGCGCTGATTGGCGAGGACCCGGCGCGCGCCAAACGCATGGTGACGGAGATGGCGGACTTCCTGCGCTTCTCGCTCCAGAAGGGGGACAGCCCGCACGTGCCCCTGGAGGAGGAGCTCGCCATGGTGCGCAGCTACCTGAGCATCGAGTCGGTGCGCTTCGAGGAGAAGCTGGACGTGCAGGTGTCGGTGATGCCGGGCACCGAGCGGCTCTCCGTGCCGGCGTTCCTCATCCAGCCGCTGGTGGACAACGCGGTGAAGCACGGGCTGGCATCGGGGAAGCTGCCGGTGCGGGTGCGGCTGGGAATCTCGCGGGAGCAGGACGTGCTGCTCATCCTGGTGGAGAACACCGGCGTGTGGGCGCCGCCCGCGCGGGAGATGGGCCCCGAGGGCACGGGCACCGGCCTTCGCAACGTGCGCGAGCGGCTGGCCCAGCTCTACGCGGAGCGGGCGCGGCTGGAGACCTCCGAGGAGGACGGCTGGGTGCGCGTCCGCGTGGAGCTGCCCGCCCAGGAGTGGACCCCGATTCTCGCCGAGGAGTCACATGACGCCCCCGCTGCGCGCGTTGCTGGTGGATGACGAACGGCTGGCGCGCGCCGAGCTGCGCGAGATGCTGACGCCCTTCCCCCACGTGAAGGTGGTGGGCGAGGCGGACAGCGTGGCCAGCGCGCTCGCGCGAATCGACGAGCTGAAGCCGGAGCTGCTGTTCCTGGACGTGCAGATGCCGGGAGAGAGCGGGTTCGATTTGCTCGCCCGGCTGCCGGAGCCTCGCCTGGAGGTCATCTTCGTGACGGCCTTCGACGCGCACGCGCTCCGGGCGTTCGAGGTCAACGCGCTCGACTACCTGCTCAAGCCCGTGCACCCGGAGCGGCTGGCCCGGACGCTGGCGCGACTGGAGGACGCGGAGAAGGACAAGCCCGCTCCCGCGCAAGCGCCCTCGCGCCACAAGCTGACCGAGACGGACATGTTGTTCCTGGAGAACGGCGCGAAGTCGCGCTTCGTGCGGGTGGACCAGCTGGTCTGCCTGCGCGGCGCGGGCGACTACGTGGAGCTGGTGACGGCGGACGGGACGTGCACGCTCTCGCCGCGCCCCCTGAAGGAGTGGGAGGCCCGGCTGCCGGAGCGGACCTTCGCGCGCATCCACCGCTCCGCCCTGGTCAACCTGACGCTCGTCGAGCGCGTGGACCGGGGGCTCGGCGGTGGCGGCGACGTGTACCTGCGCGGCGTGGAGTCGCCGCTGCCGCTCAGCCGCAGCTACGCGGCCGTGCTCAAGGAGCGCTTCGGCTGACATCCCTGGAGCGTACGGCAGGAACTCGATGACACGCTGGACTGCGTTGAATCACGCGGGCCGCATCACGACACGGGGCGCTGCGTCTCCGGGTCGATGACGCGGTTGCCCTTGAACCAGTCGTGCTCGCCGTAGCGGTGCTTCGCCGAGTCCACGCCGCCGTAGTTGCCGGTGACGATGTCGGCCAGGTTGCCCAGGGACTCGGAGCCCGCGCGGTAGTACTTGGAGTGGTCCTCGAAGTTGCTCTTGTCCCCGCGGTCCGTCGCCTCGGCGGTGAAGCGCTTCGCGCCGAACAGGTCCTCGGTCGGGTCCTGGCCCAGCGGGTCTCCCGGCAGGTTGCTGCCGTTGAGCCAGGAGACGAAGTCCCGGCTGGCCGAGCCGGACCAGACGTGCCCGTTGGCGAGCGGCCCGTCGTAGTCCTTCACCGACTTCGCGCTGCCGGCGCCCGGGCTGCCGATGAGCACCAGGTCATCCGCCTGGAGGCCGTTCTTGTCCGCGGCGATGGAGGCCGTGGTGCTGCCGTAGCTGTGGCCAATCACCGTCAGGTGGGGCGGGTTGCCCTCGCGGCTGGCGCGGATGCCGGCCACGTCCGAGGCGAGCAGCTTCGCGCCATTCTCCGCGGCGTTGTCGGACGCCACGTTCTGGAAGCCCGGCGCGTCGTAGCCCATCCACGCCACCGTCGCGACCTCGCCGTGCTCCTTGCCCGCGGCCTTGTGCAGGTTCAGCGCGTCGCTGGTGATGTTGTCCATATAGTCGCGCACGTCCGAGTTGAGCCCGGGCACGCTCACCGACACGTGCTTCGCCGTGTCCAGGTTGCCAGCGACGATGGCCGCGCGCCCCTCGCCCTTGACGAAGGCGGAGTCGTAGACGAGCAGCTGCGCGGAGCCGACCTCCTTCTCCGTCCGCTCCAGCTGCTTCTGCACCGCCCGCGCGTTCTCCAGCTGGTGCTGCTTCTCCTTCGGGAGGAACTTCTCCGCGGGCTCGTCCGCGGCGCTGCCCGGACGGAGCGCGTCGCGCAGCTTGTCTCCCAGCGAGCGGTTGTCCAGGTAGTCCTTCTTGGCCTTGTCGGCCTCGGCGGTGAGCTGGGTCAGCTCGTTCTTGAGCTGCTGGCGGTTCGCGGTGTCGCGCACGGAGGCGGGCAGGCCATCCAGGGAGCCGACCTTCTTCGGGTCCGAGCTGACCGCCTGCATCTGCTCCGTGGGGGACAGCTGCTTCCACCAGCCCGCGCGAGCCTTCGGGTCCGCGGGCGCGGCGTCGAGCGGGCCCTTGGCCACGGGCGAGGCCTTCTCCCCTGTCAGCCGCTCCGCGCCCACCTTCCGAGGCCCCTCGAACGCGGTGAGCGTCTGCTGGGGCTTCTGCGCGGCCTTCTCCTTCGCCTTGGCGGCGGCGGCCTGGGCCTGGGCGGCGATTCGCGCCGCCTCCGCGCGCCTGCGGGCTGCCTCGGCTGCTCCACGGTCGACAGATGAGATGGGGGCCATGACATCGCCTCGAATGGCTGGGGGATGCCTTTATCATCGCGACGGGTAGGAATTAGTTTCCCGATGTGCGCGAAAATCAGCTGACGCACAAAGACAAACACTCCAGGACGTGGGCTCTGTCACGCAAAGACAGAAGGCCCGGGACCGCATCGACGCGGGCCACCGGGCCTTCATGGATACAGCGGGAGGACGTGCGCTACTTGTTGGGGTTGTCCACGCCGTTGCTCGTCCAGACGAAGTCCTGGATGAAGCTGCCGCCGACGCCCAGGCCCCGCTCGCGCTCGACGTCCCCCACGAGCGCGTCCGGCAGGCCCTTGTCCTGGAAGGACTGGGGCACGCGCGTGCCCGACTCCAGGTGGGAGTTGTTCGTCACCTTGTATTCGAGGTTCGGCTTGCCCGTCTTCGGGTCGATGCCGGTGCACTCGATCTGCGTCCTGTACGAGCCCATGAACCACTCGAGCGCGGTGTACGGCGCGTCCTTGTTGTTCTCCGAGGTGCCGGGGCCGGTGAAGCGATACAGGGCCTTGTCGTTCGCGTCGGCGATGACCTTCGGGTCCCCCTGCGTGGGCGGGAAGACGTCGCCGGGCTTGGGGTTGGGGTACATCTTGAAGAACTCCTCGGTCAGCTGCTGCTGGTGCGGACGGCCCGCGAGGTCCTGGGTGTACTTGTCATCGGTGATGGTGACGCGGTCGACGGTGCGGCCCTCGCCGTCCGTCGTCTTGTCCCACGTGCCCAGGTCCGCCGGCTTCTCCTCCAGCAGCCACGTGCCCCACAGCTTCGTCCAGTCGGCCTCGAGCTTCTGGCCCGTCACCGGGTCCGTGGTGCGGTTGATGGCCTCCAGGTCGACCTCGCCCAGCTTCTTGAGGCTGTCGGTGAGCGAGGCGTCCTTGCCCAGGACGACCTCGGACGTCTTGGCGAGCGCGTCCACGCCCAGCTCCGTGCCCTTGAGCAGCACGTTCGTCGCGCCGTCCGGGAGCACCGCGTTGGCGCCGTGGTAGGCGGCCCGCAGGCCCGTCTGGAACACGTCCCGCGCCAGGTCCTTGGGGTCGGTGATGGCCTTCTTGAACGCGTCCGCGACGGGGTTGCGCTTGACGTCCTCGAAGACGTCGCGCGAGGTGTCGACGACGGCCTTCTTCGCGTCCTGGGCCTTGTCGACGACGGCGTCCTTCACGCCCTTCGCCTTGTCGACGACGGTGTCCTTCACGTCGTCCACCGTGCGGGTCACCGTCTTCTTCACGTCATTGAAGCTGGGGAGCCGGATGCCCATGACTGGAACCTCGGGGGTGTGGGGATGAGCGGGGCGTCTGTCCGGTTATCGGCCCGGTCCCCGCAAAGGTTTCTTGTGGTGTGAGAGCACGGACTTCCAGGAACTGAGCGAGCGTTCGACCGGGCGCGCCATCGAGTCAGGGCTGTGCGAAGGTGGACGTATGGGGGCCACTCTCCCCACGAGGTCCCCATGCAGCCGCAGCCCGACTGGCGCCCCCATGCTCTCGACGGTGCCCTCCTCTGGTTCCATCGGAAGACGGGGACGAACCTCCGGCTCGATGCGCCCGGGACACGGCACCTGCGACGCCGCGCGCCCCGGCTGGTGCTCTTCGGCATCACCAACGCGTGCAACCTGGCCTGTGGTTTCTGTTCGCGGGAGCGCGAGGCGCGCAGCGACTGGACGGTGGACTCGGCGTTCGAGGTGCTCTCGGGGCTGGCGCGCGCGGGGACGCTGGAGGTGGCCTTCGGTGGCGGGGAGCCGCTCGCGTTCCGGGGCTTCGATGCGCTCGTCGAGCGGCTGGCGACGCACACGCCGCTGGCCATCCACTTCACCACGAACGGGGTGCTGCTCTCAAAGGAGCGGCTCGCGCGACTGCAACCCCACCTGGGTGAGGTGCGGGTGTCCCTGTACGAGGACAACGACTGGGAGGCCAGCGTGGCGCGGCTGGCCCGCGCGGGGCAGACCTTCGGGGTGAACCTGCTCGCCACGCCGGAGCAGGTGTCGGGCCTCCCGGAGCGGCTGCGGAGGCTGGAGGCGCTGGGGTGCCGCGATGTCGCGCTCCTGCGCTACGTGGGGCGGGATGCGGCGCTGCGGCTCGGCGCGGACGACCAGGCGCGGCTCACGGACATCGTGGCGGCGAGCCCGGTGCGCACGCGGCTGTCGGTCTGCTTCGGGGACATGCTGCTGGAGGTGCCCCGGCTCTTCGGCGGTGACTGCGGCGCGGGACGCGACTTCGTCACGCTGACGTCGGACCGGAAGCTGAAGTCCTGTTCGTTCCATGGCGCGGGCCTGCCCGTCGGCTCGGCGGAGGACGTGCTCCGGGCGTGGGAGGGGAATCAGGCGACGCTGTCCACGCCGTCGCCCCTGCCGGGCTGCGCGCGTGCGGGCTCGCCGCGCGCGGATGCGCTCGAGGACGGTGTCCGGGTGTGGCGCGGGTTCTCCGGCAACAACAGCGGCGACTGCGTGCTCGTGGGCCGCTTCGACACGTCCGAGGAGGCGACCGCGTATCTGGAGATGCTCGTTCCCGATTGGAAGTCGGGGAGCGACTACCCCGAGCGGTGGAAGACGCTGCTGGCGGCCGAGGGCATCCCCATCGCGGCGGATGAGTATGCGCCCCAGGTGATGCTCGCGGTGGGGCGCGCGGTGCTGATGCACACCGACATGACGCTGGGAGACGACTTCCGCGCGCTGCGGACGCGGGTGTGGAAGCGCAAGGGCCGCCTGGTCCACACGGGCATCCATGTCCACGCGCAGGTCCTGCTGGCCACGGTGTTCGGCGTGAAGGACGCGGCGTCGCTCCCGGCACTCGCGCGCGCGTTGGACGCGGCGGGGTTCGGCCCCTTCGTGCGTCATGCGAATCAGCTCCATGGGCTGGTGGACTTCTGGGGCGAGGCCGGGGACGAGGAAGCGCTCGATACGCGCGCGGCCCGCCTCTCCGCGATGGCCCAGGAGCATGGCGCGGTGCTCGCGGCGGAGCTGGTGGAGACGCCTCGGGAGGCCAACCTGAAGCAGGCGCTCGCGTCGAGACCTCCGAGGGCCACTCGGACGCGGCTGTGGGCCCTGTTCGACTCGGCGGAGGCCGCGGCGCGCTACGCCCGGGACCTGGAGGGCGCCGTCACCGTGGCTGGCTCGCACGTGCTGCTCGAGGAGGGACACTTCGGTCCTCGGCTGGGATACCTGGCCCATCGACAGGGTGGACGGGCACTGATGCTCACCAGCCAGCGCGTCATCGTCACCGGGTACTTCGCGAAGAAGAGCCCTGGGGCCGCTGACCTGGTGCCACGCCTGCGGCCGTACCTGTCCGCGGATGACCGGCTGGAGACCGTGTCCTGGGAGAAGTCCCTGATGATTCAGGTCGACACCCAGGCGCCGGGGCCGGTGTTGAAGGGGTTCACGGAGCTGGAGGTGCTGCTCGGGATGCCCATCCAGGTGAGGCTCCATCCCGACAATCCGCTCGCGGAGGCCCTGCACCGCCTTCGTGAGGAGGTGGAGTCGGAGCGCTGAGCCCGGGTGGGCGGCTTGCCTCTCCGGGGCGCTGGGCTACGCTGGTGGCAGAATGGCGACAGAGAAGGCGCTGCTGCTCATCGCGGACATCGGCGGCTACACCCGCTTCATGAAGCATCACCGCTTCAGCCTTGCTCACGCGCAGGACTCGGTGGCGCAGCTGCTCGAGGCGGTCATCGACGCGTCGGGGAAGCTCAAGCTCGCCAAGCTGGAAGGCGACGCGGCGTTCTTCTACGCGGTGGGAGAGGACCACGGCTCGCTCGCCCAGCGCATCTCCGACATCCGGCGTGCGTTCCTCGCGCGGCGGACGCTGTTGGACGTGGACCGGATGTGCAAGTGCGACGGGTGCACGCAGGTGGGCTCGCTGACGCTCAAGTTCGTGGCCCACTCCGGAGAAGTCGCGTTCCAGCGCGTGAAGCACCTCACGGAGCTGGCGGGCGTCGACGTCATCCTCGTGCATCGGATGTTGAAGAACGACGTGCCGGTGTCCGAGTACGTCCTGATGACCGACGCGGTGCACCAGCGGCTGGAGCCGGAGCTGCGAGGCAAGGCCCAAGGGCTGGAGCACGACTTCGAGGGCCTGGGGCGCACGACCTGCCACTACCTGGACCTCAACGACAGCGCGCTGACGCTGCCCGTCGCCGTGAAGCCGAGCCTGCCGCGCAGGCTGTGGAACAAGCTGCTGCTGGAGCTGCGCACGCTGAAGTACGTGCTCGGCTTCGCCAAGCCCTGCGAGGACTTCCGCAACGTGGAGATTGTCGACGCCAGTGACGCGTCCAAGGCGGACCACCGCGCCTGACCGGACGCGCGGCGGAATCTTCCAGGTGGGTCCAAGGCCCGATGCGTCGGCGCTCAGGTAGGCCACCTGCTCACCGGCGCACGCACTCGAGCGCCCAGGTGAAGCGCGGGCGGAGTTTCTCGACCCAAGCGGACCCGGGCTCCAACGCACAGGCCACACCGCGTTTCCGCGACCCACGTCGGATGCGACGACAACGCGGCTCGGGTACCTTGCCGGCCTCACCTTCACCTCGAGGTCCGCCGTGGAGACACTCGCCTGTGGCCATGCCGCGCCCGTCGCGGGTCTGTGCTGCGTCCACCTGCTCGAGAACGAAGACGCGGGTTACTACGTCCGCTTCACCGGCAAGGGCGCCTGGATGGACCTGCTCTGCGAGGACTGCGGCCGCGTCAGCCACCCCGGACAGGCCCACCGCGCCGTCTGCACCGACTGCCAGCAGGCCACCGTCGCCCGTGGCTTCGACCTCATCGGCGTCATCGGCCGCCCCGAGTCCCGCTCCCGCGCCACGGACCTGCGCTTCGAGCATCGCGAGCACAGCCTCTCCGCGCTCACCGGACGCACGCCGCTCGCCGTCGCCGCCCTCGGCGCGTCGAGCTGGCTCGCGGTGGACCCGGAGGGCGCCCTGCTCCGCCTGGACCTCGACGAGGCCACCCCCGCCCGTCTGGGCTCGGTGATCGACACCGCGCTCGACCTCGCCGCGCCCCTCGCGCTGCACGTCTCCGCCTGCGCCCGCTTCGCCGCCGTGGTCAACCTGCGCGGCAGCCACGGCGTCGTCGTCGACCTCACCACCGGCGCGGTGACGATGCGGCTCGACCGGGGCTCGTACCACACGAAGCACTGCGACTACTCCGTCGCCTTCTTCCGCGATGGCGAGCGCACGCTGCTCGTACACGCCACCGGGTGGAACCGGCTGGACCTGTCGGACCCCGCCACCGGCGCGCTGCTGAGCGCCCGCGAGCCGCCGTCCCGAGGCGAGCCCAATCAACCCATCCGCGCGCACGAGCTCGACTACTTCCACTGCGGCCTCACCGTGTCCCCCAACGACGAGTGGCTCGTGGACGACGGCTGGGTCTGGCACCCGGTGGGCATCCTCACCAGCCTGTCGCTGCGGCGCTGGGTGCGGGAGAACGTCTGGGAGTCCGAGGACGGCCCCTCGCAGCGACGGCTCCGCGAGGTCCCCTATTACTGGGACGGCCCGCGCTGCTTCGTCGGCCCCCACATCCTCGCGACGTGGGGCTTCGGTGGAGACGTCGACAAGCTCATCGACGCCGCGCTCTTCCACGACGTCTCCACCGGCAAGCTCCTGCGCTGGTTCCCAGGCCCCCGGGGCGCCTTCGAGTGCGACGGCAACCTGCTGCTCGCCAGCGCGGCGGACACCGGCACCGCCGTCTGGGACATCGAGACCGGTGAGAAGCTGCACGAGGACGCCACCCTCAAGCCCACCGCGTGGCACCCGGTGTCGCGCCGCTTCCTCACCGTGCTCCCCCAAGGCGGCCTGCGCGAGAGCCGCCTGTGCGGCACCGCCTGGTGAGCCGCGACGGACTCAGGCGGGGAACACCGCCACCTCGAGCTGGCTCAGCCGCTCGGGGTCGAAGATGGACTCGATGGCCACCACGCGCCCTGCCTCCACGGTGAAGCGCAGCACGGAGACCAGCCGGCCTCCCGGCGCGATGACCAGCCCCACCTGCCCATCGATGAGCGCCAGCTGCGTGAAGCGCGCACGCGCCGACGCGAGGGTGGCCTGACGCGCGACGAACGCCGCGCCCCGGACCTCCCGCGACGCCCCGGGTGGCAACACCCGCGCATCCGTGCGCGCCACCACGTCCGGGTCCAATATCGCGAGCAACGCGTCCAGGTCCCCGCCCCGCGCCGCCGCATGGAAGGCCGCGACCAGCTCCCGCTGCCGGCCCAGGTCCGCGTCTGGAGAGAGCGCGGCCCCATGCACCCGGCGCCGCGCCCGGCTGGCCAGTTGCCGGGCCGCCGTCGCCGTGCGCCCCACGATGGGCCCGATGTCGTCGAACGACAGCGAGAACAGGTCGTGCAGCACGAAGGCGATGCGCTCCGGAGGACTGAGCGCGTCCAGCACCACCAGCAGCGCCACGCCCACCGAGTCCGCCATCAGCGACGCCTGCTCGGGGTCGCCCGCGGCGGGCACATGCTCCAACCGGGAGACGCCCCGCGGGTCCGCGGACTCCTCGCGGCGGGAGCCGCGGGTGCGCAGGAAGTCCAGGCACACCCGCGCCACCACCGTCGTCAGCCAGCCCCGGGGATTCACCACATCATGGGTGTCCGCCCGACTCACGTGGAGCCAGGCCTCCTGCACCGCGTCCTCCGCCTCGCTCACCGAGCCCAGCATCCGGTACGCCACGGCCCGAAGGTGCGTCCGGTGGGACTCGAACTCCCTGGCTCGCCGAATTTCTTCGTCCATCGGTCACATTCCTTCGCGGGGCTCCGTCATCGCGGCGCCGGAAGCAACACGGCGTCGATGTGACACGCAGACAGCGGTTCAGCAACTCCCTTCCACCGGAGCCTTTCGAGGCTCCCGGAGCACTCCTGTCATGAACTCCCGCATGAAGAACCCCGCGATGGTCGTCCCCGAGGCCATGCACGCGCTGATGGCGCTCTCCAAGGCCACGAGCCAGGGCGGCGTGCCTCAGAAGACGCTGGACCTGGTCCACCTGCGCGCCAGTCAAATCAACGGCTGCTCGGTCTGCGTGGACATGCACCCGCGCACGGCCAGGAAGGCCGGTGAGAGCGAGGAGCGGCTGTTCGCCGTCGCCGCCTGGCGCGACACGCCCTACTTCACCGACGCCGAGCGCGCCGCGCTGGCGCTCACCGAATGCGTCACCCGCTTGAGCGACCGCTCGGACGCGGTGCCCGACGACGTCTGGCAGGAGGCCGCCCGGCACTACGACGAGCCGGCGCTGGGCGCGCTGGTGATGTCCATCGGCCTGGTCAACCTCTGGAACCGCCTCAACGCGGCGACGCGCCAGCGGGTGGACCCGAACGCCCGCTGGTAGGTGCCATGCGACGTGTCCTGAACGGGAGCCCCTCCCCAGGGCGCACGCTGGCAGTCCGGGCCTCCCGCCCCACCGTCCGTTGCTTTTTTCGACCTGGAAAGGGACGGACATGCGGGCAAGACTCTGGTGCACCTTGTTGGGACTCGGACTGGCGGGGTGCGGAGTTTCCACGAGCCCCGAAGCGACACAGGCTGTCGACACGGGCGCAAGCGAAGCCCGTGCCCAGGCCTGTCCCCAGGGCACGGCCTCCCGGTTGAAGGTCATCACGCCACCGGGCTCGGGCCCCGTCCTCATCGCCGGCAAGCAGCGCGGGACGGACCTGCTCGTCGACATGGGCGGGATGCTCTACTTCGGCACCAACTTCCAGGATGGCGGCGCCACCCTCTGGCGCACGGATGGAACGCCCGGAGGCACCGTGGAAGTGAACCGCTTCGCCCCCGCCCCGCGCCGCGCCCCTCGACTGGGGAGCCTGGTGGCCATGGGCCGCAAGGTCTTCTTCGAGGTCGACGACCCCGTCACCGGCAACGAGCTGTGGGTCAGCGACGGCACCCAGGCGGGCAGCCGGCTGCTCAAGGACATGACGCCCGGCGCGGAGGGCTCGTCGCTGATGCATCACACCGCGCTCTCGGACGTGCTCGTCTTCGTCCGGGCGACGTTCGACTCCCAGCCGCCCTACGTGCATCACGAGCTGTGGCGCTCGGATGGAACGCCCGACGGCACCGTCCGCGTGGCCCTCATCCCCGACGACGTCATCGTCCAGGCCACCTCGTTGAAGGTGGGCAATTCGCTGCTCTTCTTCCTGTCCTCGGAGCGCGGCGGCACCACGCTGTGGCGCACCGACGGCACTCCGTCTGGCACGTTCGCGCTCAAGAGAGTGGACTCGCGCGACGCGTACGTCCACCACGTGGACCCGACGGGCGACGTGGGCCTGTTCGTGATGAACGACGGCTCGCACGACGAGGTGTGGAAGACGGACGGCACCGCCCAGGGCACGGTGCGCCTGGACGCCTTCGGCAGGTCCACGCGGCTGCTCGGCGTGCTGGGCGACTGGGTCTACCTGGGCACGCTGTCGTCGAACATGCGCGCGCTCCACGTGGAGCGCCTCTCGCTGGAGGGCGGCGGCAAGGCGCGCATCACCACCCTGGACAACCCCTACTCGAGTCGCCCGGATGCCATGCCCTATGTGCAGCGCACGCTGCGCTCCGGAGGGAAGCTCTTCTTCACCATGGCCATCGGCGGCACGGGGCCCGGCCACCAGGATGTATCGCTGTGGGTGACGGATGGCAGCGCCGCGGACACCCGGTTCATCCATCGCCCGTTGGATTTGAGCCTCGACTCCAGCTCGCCGCTGTTCGACACGGGCCATGGCGCGCTGCTCTTCAGCGGGTCCGAGTACGGGGCCACCGAGCCCTGGTTCACGCGGGGCACGTCGGCCACCACGGGGCAGCTCGCGGACATCGCCCCGGGCCCATGGGGCTCCTCTCCCGCGGGCTTCCGCCGCCTGGGCGAGCACGTCTTCTTCTTCGCCAGGGACGACACGGGCGACCAGCAGCTGTGGAGCACGCTGGCCGACTTCTCGTGCGCGGCCAGGGCTACCCCGTAACGGCGAGCCCCACGGAACGCGCGGTGGCGCGCGCCTCGGAGAGCAACCAGGCGCGCAGCGTCGCCACGTCGGAGCGGCCCGACAGCGGCCGCGGGTGGACGAGCCAGTAGCCGTAGTCGTTGGGCAGCACCGTCTCGAAGGGCCGGACGAGCCGTCCGGTCCGCAGGTCCTCGGCGGCGAGCATCAGCCGGCCCAGCGCCACGCCCTCCCCCTGACGCGCGGCCTGGAGCACCAGCCCCGCGTCGTTGAACGCGAAGCCCTTCGTGGTGTCCACGCCCTCCACCCCGGCCGCGTCCAACCAGCGCCGCCAGCCGTCCTTCGGCGTGTCGTGGAGGAGCCGGAGCTTGCGCAGGTCCGAGGCCGAGCGCAGGCGCCTCGCGAGCGCGGGCGTACACACGGGCGTGAGCCCCTCCGGCGCCAGCAGCTCGGCCTTGAGCCCCGTCCACTTCCCCAGTCCGGAGCGCAGGCCGACATCGAAGCGGTCGTCCAGGAAGTCCCACAGCTCGCCGGCGCTCGAAATCTGGAGCTCCAGCGCCTCGTGTCGCTCACGCAAGGACGCGAGCCGGGGCACCAGCCAACACGCGGCGAGCGAGGGCAGCACGGTGAGCCGCAGCGGCCCCGGCTGGGCCTCGTACAGGCGCGTGGTCGCCTCGGCCAGCCGCTCGAAGGCGGGGGTGAGCTCGCGCAGGTAGGCCTGTCCCTTCTGCGTCAGCGTCAGCGCGTGGCCCCGGCGCTCGAACAGCGATACGCCGAGCCAGTCCTCCAGCTGACGCACCTGGTGGCTGATGGCGGCCTGCGTGACGCGCAGCTCGGTGGCGGCGCGGGTGAAGCTCAGGTGCCGTGCTCCCGCCTCGAAGGCGCGCAGGGCTCCGAGCGGTGGAATGCGTCGCATGCTCGATGAGCTCCCTTTATCGAGGGCCCGAGGATAGCTCGCTGGGGAGCGGGCTCGAAATGGAGTTTGTCCCAGCGTGTGCCCGACGCGATGGACGCGCCGGGGGCTTGGGGCCTGCGCCATGATTCCCGTCGAAGTCTGGGTGATGTTCCTCGGTTACACGGTGCCGATGGTGTTCAGTCCGGGCCCCGGCAACACGGTGCTCGCCACCGCCGGAGGCCGCTTCGGCCTCCGCGGCACGCTGCCGTTCTGGCTCGGCTTCGAGGTGGCCAACGTCGCCCTGTGCCTCGTCTACGGGTTGGGGCTGGGCCGCGCGCTGCAAGGCGTGCCCGCGCTGCTGCACGTCCTGCGCTGGTGCAGCGTGGCGTACCTGCTCCATCTCGCGTGGAGCTTCGTGCGCGGCACGCGCGCGCCCACCGCGGAGGACGCGGAGCCGGAGCGGCTCGGGTTCGTCGAGGGCGTGCTCGCCGTCGCGCTCAACCCGAAGATCCACTCGATGGTCCTGGTGATGTTCTCGCAGTTCCTGAGGCCGGAGCTCGGGATGCTCGCGCAGACGGCGCAGCTCACCGGGGCCTTCCTGGTCGTCTGCGTGGCGTGCCACTTCCCGTGGATCTACGGCGGGAAGCTCATCCTGGGACGCTTCCGCTCCGAGCGGGCCCTGCGCATCCAGGGCTGGACGTTCGGCGCGTGCATGGTGGCGGTGGCCGCCTACGTCGCCATGGCGTGAGCCGCCCCCGGAGGCCCGCGGAGCCTCGTGGCTCCGCGGGCCTCCAGGTCCTGCCGTCACCGCTTGACGATGAACTCCACGCGGCGGTTCTCGCCGCGGCCTTCCGGGGTGTCGTTCGTCGCGATGGGACGCGACGGACCGTAGCCCCTGGCCTCCAGGCGCTTGCCGTCGATGCCGCGCTTGATGAGGTAGGCGCGCACCGACTCCGCGCGCTCCTGGCTCAGCGTGCGGTTGAGGTCCTCCGGACCGGTGTTGTCCGTGTGGCCCTCGATGCGGATGGCGACGTCCGGACGCGCCTTCAGCTGCGCGGCCACGTCATCCAGCACCCTGGCGCCCTCGCCCTCGATTTCGGCGCGGCCCACCGTGAAGGTGACGCGACGGTCCGCCAGCGACAGCTTCTCCTCCACCGGCGCCGGCTCCGGGCAGCCCTGACGACCCGCCACGCCCGCTTCGTTCGGGCACTTGTCCTGGTCATCCGGGATGCCGTCACCGTCCGTGTCCTTCGCGGCCGGGCAGCCCTGGTTCTCCGCCGTGCCCTTCTGGTCGGGGCACTTGTCCTGGTCGTCCGGCACGCCGTCGCCGTCCGTGTCCTTCGCCGCGGGGCAGCCCTGGTTCTCCGCCGTGCCCTTCTGGTCGGGGCACTGGTCCTGGTCGTCCGGGACGCCGTCGCCATCGGTGTCCTTCATGGCGGGGCAGCCCTGGTTCTCCGCCGTGCCCTTCTCCTCCGGGCACTGGTCCTTCGCGTCCGGCACGCCGTCGCCGTCCTTGTCCGGGCAGCCACCCGCGTCCTTGCTGCCGGCCTCGTTCGGGCACGCATCGGTCCGGTCCGGCACGCCGTCGCCATCCGAGTCCGGGTCCGGGCAGCCCTCGTTGTCCGCAGAGCCCGCCTCGTTCGGGCAGCGGTCGGACTTGTTGAGCACGCCGTCGTTGTCGTCGTCGTTGTCCGGGCACTGCTCGGGCGTGTGCTTGCGGCCGCCCTGGCAGACGTCCTCGCGGGCGGGGTTGTGCGCCCAGGCGATTCCCGCACCCAGCCGCCACGCGGGCGAGCCGGGGATGTTCGTGAAGCCCTTCCCGGCGAGCGCGTTCACCTCGAAGCCGTGACCGATGGGCAACCGCACGCCGCCGAGCAGCTCCACCGCCACGTCGGACTGCACCAGCGACTCGGCCACCTGTAGCGCCAGCTCGCCGCGCAGCCCCTCGCCGCGCGTGGCGACCACCACGGACTGCTCCAGCTCCGTGCCCACGTCGCGGCCCGGGTTCACCTCCGTGGACCGGATGCGCGCACCCGCGCTGGCACCCAGCGCGAACATGCCCACCTCGCGGCCGAGCGAGACGCGGGGCGAGAACTGCAGGCCCGCCCAGTGCTCCTGTCGACCGAAGGCGCTCGCGCGTCCACCCGGGAGCCCCACGTCGAGCCCCACCGCGAGCGACAAGGGCGCGCCCTCGTCGCGACGCAAGAGCGAGTAGCGCGCGCCCACTTCCGGCGTGCCCAGGCCCGAGGACGACGGCGTGGAGATGCCGACGTACATGCCCTCGCCATGGCCGCCCTGGTGGATGATGACGGGCAGCCGCGCGGACAGCTCCAACCGGTCCACCGGCGACCACGCGCCCTGCACCCAGGCCGACGTGCGGTAGTGGAGGATGGAGCGCTCGCTGCCGTCGCTGCCCTCCAGCACCAGGATGCCGCGCTCGTAGCCCACGAGCAGGCTGAGCCGATAGCCGCCCTCGTTGAGCAGCCGCCCGGTGTCCACCGTCAGCGAGTCCACCGCCGACGCGTTCAGCCGCAGTCGCTCCGCGTCGAAGGGGCTCAGGGGTTGGGAGGTCGTCTGCGCCGAGGCTCCGCCCGCCGAGGCCAGCGCCGCGGCGAGCACACACATCCGTGCCGATTTACGCAAGGGAAGGTCCTTCGAGCTGAAGAGTCGGAGGAGAGGATTCGAGGCGCTCATCGACCCGCCTCCTCGCGGCCACGACGACGATTCGCCCACACGGCGAGCACCGCCAGCACCACCAACGCCAGGTTCGCTCCACCACCCGCGGCCTGGCAGCTGCCACCGGCGATGCGCACCACGAAGGTCTGCACGGTGACGTCGAACTCGCACCGGGAGGCGTTCCCCGAGGCGTCCGTCGCGGTGACGGTGACGCGCGTGCGGCCCGTCGGGAAGCGCGAGCCGGACGGGTGCGACGTCGTCACGGTGACGGCGCCGGCGGTGTCCGTCGGAGGCGGCACGCTGTAGGTCACCTCCGCGCCGCCCTGCGCGTCGGACTGGACCTGGATGTCGGCGGGGCACGTCAGCGTGGGCGCCGTCGTGTCGCGCACCGTCACCAGGAAAGTGCAGGTGACCTGCTGGCCCCCCGCGTCCTCCGCCGTCACCGTCACCGTCGTGTCGCCCAGAGGCAGCGTGCTGCCCGAGGGGTGCGAGTACGTCACCGTGGGCTCGGGCCCGCCGTTGTCGGACGCCGTGGCCGGGGGATAGGTCACCACCGCGCCGGCCGCGCTCGTGGCGTCCACCACCAGGTCCGCCGGACAGGTGAGCGTCGGCGGGTCATCGGTCACGTCGACCGTCACCGTGGCCTCGTTGCTGTCGAGTCCGCAGTCGCGCGCCCGGTACGTGAAGCTGTCCGGTCCGATGTAGCCCGGGTTCGGCGTGTACGTGAGGTCGGGCGGCGTGCCCGTGAGCGTGCCATGCGCCGGCGGCGTGACGATGATGAACGTGAGCGCGGAGCCCTCCGCGTCCGTGCCCGTCAGCGTCACCTCCGCGGGCGCCCCGTTGCTCGACAGGGCCGTCAGGCCCTGCACGGTGGGCGCCGTGTTCGTCACCGCGCGCACCACGCGTCCACCGCCCACGCCGTTGGCGAAGACGGAGAGCACATACGCGCCCGGCGTCACGCTCGCGGGGATGGTGGCCGTCACGCCCGTGGCGGACATGTCGCTGCCCGGCAGGCTCCACAGCCGCCGGCCCTCGTTGGCCTGCAGGCGCACCTGCGGGAAGGCCGCCGAGGAGTCGCGGTAGTCACCCGAGCTGGCCCCGGAGATGCCCTGGAACCCCGTGCCGGTGATGCGCACCGGACAGCCGATGGGGACCTGGTCCGGCGTGGCCACCGTCGGCCGCCAGGCGGGCTGCGCGCCCGTGTCCTCGTAGCGCGAGGCGCTCGCCAGCCAGGCCCCGCCCGCGTCCTGTCCGCCGATGGTCAGCGCTTCGCCGGTGGACAACACGATGAGCTTCGAGAGCGTCCGGCCCTCGGGCAGGTTCGCCGCGGGCTGCCAGGTGTTCGTCACCGGGTCGTACAGCTCCGCGCTGTTCAGCACGCTCCCCCCGCCCTCGCCACCCGCGACGAGCACGCGCCCGGAGGGCAGCAGCGCGGCGGAGTGATGGGCCCGCGCCGTCGTGAGCGTTCCCGCCGCAGACCAGGTGTTGGTCGTCGGGTCGTACAGCTCCGCGGTCGCCGTCTCGGCCGTGGGGGAAAGGCCGCCCGCGGCCAGCACCCGCCCGGACGGCAGCAGGGTCAGCGAGAAGTGGGCCCGGCCCTCCGCGAGCGACGCGGCGGGGGACCACGTGTCCAGGGCCGGGTCATACAGCTCCACCGAGTTGACCGACGTCGCGGCGAAGCGGCCTCCCGCCACCAGCACCCGACCGTCCGGCAGCAGCACGGCGGCGTGGTTCGTGCGGGTCTCCGGCGTCGTGGCCACCGGACGCCAGGTGTTGGCGGCCACGTCGTAGATCTCCGTCACGCCCGCGAGCCGTCCGCCCGTCACCAGCACGTCGCCCGTCGCGAGCAGCGTCGCGGTGTGGCCATCGCGCGCGCCCGCCATGTTCCCCGCCGGAGTCCAGGTGTCCGTCGCCGGGTCGTACCGCTCCGCCGAGGACAGGCGCGCACCGCCGTTGTTGGCGCCACCGATGGCGAGCACCTGCCCCGAGCGCAGCAGCGTCAACGTGGCGCGCTCGCGCGTCGTGCTCATCGGGGCCGCGGCGGACCACGAGTCACTCGCGGGCGTGTAGCGCTCCGTGTCGCCGAGCACGCCCGTGTCGGCGCGGCCTCCGGCGACCAGCACCTGCCCCGAGGGCAGCAGCACGGTCGACTGACTCTCGCGCGCCGTCGCCAGCGCGCCGGCCGGCGTCCAGCGGGAGCTGGAGGCCTCGTAGCGGTCCGTCTCCGCGGTGAAGACCGTGGATCCACCCGACTGGTTGAAGCCGCCGGCGACCAGCACCTGCCCGGTGACGAGCAGCGTGGCGGTGGCGTTCTCGCGGCCCGTGGCCAACGTGCCCGCGTCGCTCCAGGTCCCCGTCGCCGGGTCATAGATTTCCGAGACGGTCTGAGCCACCCTCGCGTCATCCGAGCCGCCCATCACCACGACCTTCCCATCCGGGAGCAGCGTGGCCGTGTGGCCGTTGCGGGGAAGCCGCAGCGCGCCCGTCGCGGTCCAGGTGTTGGCCACCGGGTCGTAGAGCTCCGCGTGCGTGACGACATTCACCCCCGAGCGGCCGCCCGCGAGCAGCACGCGCCCATCGGGCAGCAGCGTCCCTGTCGCGTAATGACGCGGCACCAGGGGCGGAGCCGCGAGCGTCCAGGTCCCGGAGGTGGGGTCGTAGAGCTCCGCGCTGGGGACGTTCCCACCCCCAGAGTTGAAGCCGCTGACCACCAGCACCCGACCATCCCGCAGCCGCGCGGCGACGTGGGCACGGCGGGCGATGGACATGGAGGCCGTGGCCGTGAAGGTGTTCGTCGTCGGGTCGTACAGCTCCGCCGTCGCCAGGTTGGAGCCACCCGCCACCAGCACCTGCCCCGAGGACAGCAGCGTGGCGGTCGGCAGCGAGCGGCTCGCGGCCATCGCGCCCGTGGGCGTCCAGGTGTTCGTCGTCGCGTCGAACAGACGCCCGGTCAGGCTGCCGTCCATGAAGGCGACGGCCCTGCCCGACGGCAGCATCACGCCGACCGACGTATTGCCGGTGATGCCCGGGGCCGCGACGGCGGACCAGGTGCCCCGCGTGGGGTCGAACCGCTCCGCGCTGGTGACGAAGCCCAGGCTGTTGACGCCGCCCACCGCCAGGACGGAGCCATCCGTCAGCGGGATGGCGGCGTGCTGGGCCCGCGCGGTCGCCATCACCGCGGTCGAGGACCAGCCGGGGTCGACCACCAGCGGCGCCTGGAGGCCCGCGAGCGCGACCTCCGAGACGATTCCCACCTGAGGCGCCACGACGTCGAACACCTTCGCGACGGCGCTCGCGCGCACGCCCGACAGCCGCGCCGTCCCGCGACGGGAGGTGCCTTCCGCGTCACGGACCTCGGACGGGTGGAAGCGCAGCACCGGCGCGCCGTCCTCGTCGAGGAACTCGAGGACCTCGCCCGTGTCCCGCAGCCGCGTCACCGTGGCCGGGAGCGTGACACGGTACTCGGCGCGGTGGGTGGGCTCGGAGGCGTCCACCACCCAGGCCTCCTCGATGCGCGAGCCGCGCCAGCCCTGGCTCAGCTCCGCGAAGCCGCCCACCGGGAAGAAGAAGTGCCGCTCGCCCACGTACGACACGGCGCCCTCGTGGCGCGGCGTCCCGTGGTCGGCCTCCCCCGGCGACGACTCGACCCGGAAGGACAGCCCCCGGGTGGAAATCTCCAGCGTCCCGCTCCCGGTGAGCCGGGCCGTCAGCGCCCGCGCGTCCGTACCGGAGGCCGGTGTGTCCGACGAGGAGAAGCGCCTGGGGGCGCCCTCGTCCGTGGCCAGCTCCGGGAAGTAGCTCCGGGCCAGGGCGAGCGCATCCTCCGCCGCGGGCAGTTCGCGCTGTTGCTCGCACGACCACACCACGGCACAGCACAGCATCAAGACCAGGCGTTGCAAGACGCATCTCGACTGCATCTGTCACCCTCCCAGGACCCGAGCGTGAATCACGGGCCTACGCGCCGGGGCGCGTGCCACGCGGAAGGACCCGCGCGTGTCGACGCACGCTGTATCACGCTTTTCCTTGAACCGGACCCACTTGACTCGCCCTGGGAGGTCATGTGGGGTCCCCGGCTCCAGGAGGCATCCACCCATGACGTCGACGAAACACGAAGTCGTGAGCGCGCCGGGGCTGCCCAAGCCCGTGGGCCCCTACTCGCCCGCGATGAAGCTGGAGTCGCTGCTCTTCGTCTCCGGACAGGCCGCCACGGACCCGGCCACCGGGAAGCAGGCGGAGGGAATCGAGGCGCAGACGGAGCAGGTGCTGCGAAACCTCGAGCGCATCCTGGTGGCGGGCGGCTCCAGCCTCCAGCACGTCCTGCGCTGCGGCGTCTTCCTGACGGACATGAAGGACTTCCGCCGGATGAACGCCGTCTACGAGCGGGTCTTCGCCGGACACCGCCCCGCGCGCACCACCGTGCAGGTGTCGGCGCTCCCCGACGAGGGGCTGATGGTGGAGATCGACTGCGTCGCCTACGTGCCCTGAGCCGCGCGGCGCGGGCCGTCCGAATGAGGACCGGAACTGTCCTAGTTCGTCCGTACCGTGGGGGCCTTCTTCTTCCGGAAGGCCCGATGCGACTGCCCCTCCTCGTTCTCTGCGTGTCCCTGACGTGGACGGCCCACGCGCTCCCGCCGGCCTCCGGTGCTGGAGTCACGCGCGTGAAACCGTCGTCGGATGAATGCTGCGCCGTGCTGGAGTTGAGGCAGTACACGCTGCGCGAGGGGCAGCGGGACGTGCTCGTCTCGCTGTTCGAGCGGGAGTTCATCGAGAGCCAGGAGGAGCGAGGCGCCCGGCTCGTCGGTCAGTTCCGTGACGCGGCGAGGCCCGAGCGCTTCGTGTGGCTGCGCGGCTTTTCGGACATGGTGGCGCGCGAGGCGGCGCTGAGGTCCTTCTATGGCAGCCCGGTGTGGAAGGCGCACCGGGAGGCCGCGAACGCGACGATGCTGGACTCGTCGAACGTGCTCCTGTTGAGGCCGCTCCCGGGTCGACGGGGGTTCCCCGCGCCAGCCCAGGCGCGCCCGGGAGCGGAGGCGCGCGAGCTGCCCGGCTCACTCATCGTGGCGACGCTTCTCCACCGCGACGCGCCCGTGGACGCGGCGTTCGTGGAGTACGTCGAGGGGAAGCTGGTGCCGGAGCTGACGAAGGCGGGGGCCACGCCCCTGGCGGTGTTCCAGAGCGAGCACGCGACGAACACCTTCCCCGCGCTGCCCGTGCGCGAGGGGGAGCACGTGGTCGTCTACTTCACGCGCTTCGCGAGTCGGGAGGCGTACCGCGCGCACGTGGAGCGGCTGGAGGGCTCACGCGGCTGGAAGGAGACGGTGCGCCCCGGGCTGCGCGCGAGGCTGAAGGCGGAACCGGAGACGTTGCTGCTGGAGCCCACGGCCCGCTCACGGCTCAGGTGAGCGGACCGGAGGGCGGTGCGGCGACTACTGCGCGCAGTAGACGGCGCGCTCGAACTTGCCCGTCACGTCGACGATGGAGCCGGAGCGGACCACGTACTCGCTGGCGCCGACGTGCGTGTCGGCGTTGCACCAGTCATACGTGTAGCCCAGGCCGGTCCACGGGTACTGCGTGCGCTGCCAGAAGCCGTAGCTGGAGGCGAAGTACGCGTTCATCCAGTTCTTGTGCTCGTTGGTGGCGGACTCTGGGAACTGCAGGCCGCAGCTGCCGTCGTCGATCTCCGAGTCCGGGCAGGGCCGGAACATGTCCGAGGGCTTCACCCACAGCTCGACGATGTAGCGCCCGTTGTCGCTCTCGCCCGCCGGGGGCAGGCCCAGGTACTGGTTGACGCGCGCCACCAGCTTGTCCTGGGGCACCGTCTTGCAGAACGTCTGCAGCTGCGGCGCGGGGGTGACCCACACCTCGCGGGTCAGCGTGTTCTGGCCCACCGTGTAGCCCTGGAACGTGGTCCAGATGGCCATGCGCACGGCCGTCTTGTCCTCGTTCCAGACCAGCTTCGTGTTGGACGGGTTGATGGCCCACAGGTCCGTGGAGATGTCCGCGCTCGTGGGCTCCGCCGCGTTGCGTACGGCCTCGGCGTAGGTGGAGGCGTCACACGCCAGGGGCCCGGGCGGCTCGGGGGTGTTGTCGTCGTCGCCACAGGCGGTCAGGGACAGGAGGGCCGCCATGGCGGCGAGGCTTCGCAGGGTGCGCGGAAAGACACTGAACATCATTCGTCTCCAACTGGGAGTCACAGGTTTCCTGGAAGTGTAGTGGAACCTGGGATTCAGAGCACCCTGGAAGGCCGCGAAAGTACGGGGCCAGTCAGACCTCCGCTCCTCTCACGTTCCCGATGAGGCCTCGTCGGTACGACCTGCGTCAGGTGTGTCCGGCAAAGTGCCCGAGGAGAATGTGGTTCTGCCCGCCGAGCCGTTTGCGGTGACCTCCGCTTCGCATCTGGCCCGAGCAGCTTCGTTCTTGGCGGCGGTCGCTTCAGACCTGGCGCGGGCGGCCTCGCTCCTTGCCTCACCTGCCACGTTCTTCGCGGCTATTGCCTCACTCGTCGCCCTGCGGGCCTGGGATTGAGCATCACCCGCCGCCTTCGTCGCTCGCCGGGCTTCTTCATACGCCTTGCCTGCCTCCAGTTCTCCAGCGGCGGCATGCTTGTCTCAAGTTCTGGCGCGCATCTCTGTCATACACGCCTCAGAAAAGAAGACACCCCTGGCACCTGATGGATCCCCTCATTTAGCGAGTTGAGCAGCCAGCGCCTGCCTGCCCGCCGCGAACACCGCCGTCGACGGCAGCCCCGGCCACACGTCCGCGGGGTTCCCGAGGTCGACCGTCAACCCCACACACGTGGGAGAGGCTCCGTCGAGCGCCATCAAGTCGAACGTGAAGGCATTCGGAATCGTGCTCTTCACCTGGACCTTGTAGGCCCGGTACCCCTTCGTGGGGAACTTCTCGACGGTGGGCATCCACCAGTTCCTCAAATCCTGCACCGAGTTCTGAGGCGTCTGGGTGGAGTCATCGTAGAACGGCGTCGGGGGCATGGGGCACTCCGGGACTGCGGGTGGGACTTCAACTGTCTGCTTATTTGGATTCCCGTGTCAGACTGAAAGCCTTCATCAGGTTGTAGACATGCTGGCGTGTCAGGTCGAGCCGCCGGGCGACATCCGTGACACACCAATCCACGCACTCCAGCTCGCGGCGCAGCAGGTCTCGTTGGAAGCGGCGTGTTGCTTCATGGAATGAAATGATTCCGGCCGGTGAAACGGCTGCCGACTCGAACAGGTGGCGTGGCTCCAGGAACGTCGCGGCCTCGGCGCTGGCACGGATGAGCGCGGCCTCCAGACGGTGCCGGAGCTGACGGATGTTCCCGGGCCATTCCGCCGTCTCGCAGGCGGCGAAGCACGCGGGAGAGGGGCTCAATCTCGGCAGGCCATTCTCCTCGGCCAGCCGCGCGAGCAGTGCCTCAACCAAGGGGGCGATGTCCTCTCGCCGCTCGGCCAGTGAGGGCATCCGGACAGGCAGGACATTGAGCCGGTAGAAGAGGTCCTCGCGGAAGCGCCGCTCGCGGACGAGCTGCTCCAGGTTGGCGTTGCTCGCGGCCACCAGGCGGACATTCGCCTTGAAGGGCTTGGGACTGGCCAGCGGGAAGTACTGTCGGGACTGGAGCAACTGGAGCAGCTTGGCCTGCGCGGCCAGGGGAATCTCCGCGATTTCATCCAGGAAGAGCGTCCCGCCCTCCGCCGCCTCCACCTTTCCGATGGTCCGGCGCGCCCCAGGGAAGGCCCCGGGAAAGGCCCCGAAGAACTCGCTCTCGAAGAGCCCTTCCGGAACCGCCGCGCAGTTGAGCTCCACGAAGGGCGCCAGCCTGCGCTTGCTGTTGACGTGGAGCGCCTGCGCCAGCTGGGTCTTCCCCGTCCCCGAGGGGCCGCTGATCATCACCGTCACGTCGAGCGGTGCGGCGACGGCGAGCTGCGCGAACACCTGTGCGATCCCCGGGCTCCGCCCGACGATGTCCTCCAGTTGGAAGCGTTGCCGGTAGGGGTGGGTCGGGTCATCCCCACGCCCCTTGTTCTGGAGCAGGGCCCGCTCGGCGGCCGTGCCCAGGAAGTGGGCCACGGACTCCACGAGCATCACCAACTCTTCGGAGAAGGGCCCCGCACCGCGCTTGCCCTCGAGATAGAGGACGCCCGGCAGTCGTCCCGCCAGGGGCACGCAGAGCACCGCCTCCAATCGCTGGGACTTGACGCTGGCGGAGCCGGAGAAGCGTGCGTCCAGCAGTGCGTGCGCCGTGTGCACGGACTTGCCAGCGGCGATGGCCGACGCGACGATTCCGCGAGAGGTCAGCTCGCGAATCTCCTCGCGCTCCAGCTCCGAACAACCATGGAAGAGCGACCACTCCCGGCGCTCGACCGAGCCATCTCCATACAGTTCGAGCCCCGCTCGTTGCGCGTCGGCCAGCTCGACCAGAGAGGTCAGGACATCCTGAAGGGGTTGGAGGGGATTGGGTGCATCCATGACGCGAAGCACCGCGAGATACAAATCTCGCTCACGGGCAATGCGAGCCTCGGGGGTGACCATGTCAGTCACGATACCACCCGTTCGAAGCACGGCAATGCTGGCGAGCCAGAGGGAGCGCATGGGCTCGGACAGTCATTGCAGGGACCACGCCACGTCCCGCCCAGGGAGGACACTGGCGTCGCATCCGCACGGTGCGTCCACGGCGTTTGACGGGAACGAGAGGCGTTGTCCACGGAAGTTGACAGACATGTCGCCCGGCCGTTTCACATACGTCTGCATCAACCATCCGCGTGTCAAGGCATGGTGATTGCTCTCACGGTGACGTGGGCCCCGCAGGATGCCGAGCATCGGGGCCCTCCACCGAGGAACCCATGTCACGACTCAAGAAGATGCCCGTCACCCCCGTGTCCTCCCTGTCCTCCTCCACCAGCGAGCAGGAGGACTCCCTCTTCTCGCCGCGTCAACCCCATCACAACCTGCGCGAGCTGACGATGGACGCTCGCGACGCGGCGCTGGATGGCGACCCGGGCCCGATGGAACCCACGAGCTATCAGACGCTGTTCATGTGCTCGGCATCCTCAACATGGGCCCCACGGCGGGCCTGGGCCTGGTGGGCTACTTCCGAGGGCTCAACGCGGCCTGGGGAGGTGGCCCGATCCTTCGGCGCGATGGCCCCTCCGAAGCCCCCCATCCCGCGGACGTCCTGCGGGGCTACCTGGCGGCGACCGTAGGTAGACACGCCCCGACGCGCCCTCGCCGAGCAGCCGCAGCCCCCGGAAGCCCTCCACGAGACAACCCGTGGAGAGCAAATCATCGGTCGCCTCAGGCGACGCGCCCAAGCCCCACTTGCTCATGTCCGCCCCACCCCCAGCGATTCCTCGTGTGTCCCGGTCGCGGCTCGCCCGAGGATGCTAGGGCCAACCGGCCGACAGGCGCCATGACCACCCGGGCCCACCCACGTCGGGGCGCCGTGGGCAAGCCGGGTCCGAATCACCACCCCTGGAGCCGACAGAGCGCGGCTGAAATCCCAGACGAGGGGCGCCTCCTGTAAGGGATTGACGCCATTCATTGTCCCAGTCGCCGCGTGAATGTCGTCTCACGGCCGCCGTCTGGGACTGGGGGCGGGGTTTGCTGCCGGGGACTCTTCACCCAGCTTGCCTCCCGTGGCCCGTCCATCTCGGACCGCCACCGGGGCCCATGGCCCGTGCGACGCCGCTGCTGAGCGCGGTGCCCGACATGCCCCGAGAGGAGAATACATGAAACGCTGGGTGGGATGGATGGCCATGGCCGTGGTGCTGCTGTCGGCCTGGGAGACACACGCGCAGGAGCCGAGGGCGGAGGTCCCCCAGGAGCAGGGGCTGGCCATCACGAGCTGGATATACCTGGATGGCATGGTGGCGCCCTGGCAGGACTTCTCCTGGGCGCAACACTCGCTGACGAACACCTCGCCCGTCTCCGGAGGACGACACTCCATCTCCGTGACGATGCGAGCGAATGAAGGCCTGTTCTTCCAGACGGAGCCCCGGGTGGTGGCGGCCACCGACACCCTGGTCCTGCGCGTGCACGGCGGCACGGGCGGAGAGTCCGCGGCGGTGCAGGTGCGCGCCTTCCAGGAGAACGTGCTCACGCCGGGCACGCCCCTGGGCGCCCGCTGCACCGGGGGCCGCATCCGCGCCAACACCTGGGTGACGTGCCGGGTGCCGCTGTCGGCCCTGCTCTCCATCGGCTCGCGCCTGAAGGGCCTGGTGCTCCAGGAGGCGCGCGGGGTGGCGCTGCCCACGCTCTACTTCGACGAGGTGCGCCTGGAGGACTCGGACGGGCCCGCGCCCGTGCAGGTCAGCGTCTCGCCGCCCGCCGTCACCCTGCCCCCAGGCGGCACCAGCACCTTCGTCGCCACGGTGACGGGCACCACCAACACCCAGGTGCTCTGGAGCGTGCGCGAGGGCAGCGCCGGCGGCGCCGTCACCCAGGCGGGCGTCTACACCGCGCCCGCCACGCCCGGGACGTACCACGTGGTGGCCCAGAGCCTCGCGGACCCCAGCCGGTCCGCCGAGGCCACCGTCACCGTCAGCGCCGCGCCCGGCGGCGGGCTGTGGGTGTCTGGCTATTACACCGGCTGGAACGCGGACCTGTACCCCCCGGAGAAGGTGGACTTCAGCGCCCTGACGCACATCCTGGTCGGCCGCGTCACGCCCAACCCCGACGGCACGGTGAACACCCAGTTCGACAACGACAACGGGCCGGCCATCGCCCGCACGCTGTCCACGCGGGCGCACGCCGCCGGCCGCAAGGCGCTCATCATGGTGGGCGGCTCCGGAGAGCACGACGGCTGGGTGGGCGCCGCCTCCAATGCCAACCGCGCCCGCTTCGTCAGCAACCTCCTCGCCGCCATGGACAGCTTCGGCTACGACGGCCTGGACATCGACTGGGAGCCCATCGAGCCGGAGGACAAGCCCAACCTGCTGGCGCTGGTGCGGGAGCTGCGCGCGGCGCGGCCCAACATGCTGATGACCATCCCCATCAACTGGGTGAACGCCAACTTCCCCGAGGACGCGGACCCGTGGTTCACCAACCTGGTGCCCTACATGGACCAGATGAATGTCATGACGTACGAGATGACCGGCCCCTGGGGCGGTTGGGATTCGTGGTACAGCTCCGCGCTGACGGGCGAGTCCGGCACGCATCCGACGTCGGTGTCCTCCAGCCTCAACGCCTGGGTGGCGGCGGGGCTGCCCAAGGCGAAGCTGGGCATGGGCATGCCCTTCTACGGCATGGCCTGGCGCAACATCACCGGCCCCTACCAGCCCTACACCGACTGGTCCGACTACGTGGGCAGCGACAACGACTTCACCTACGCGCGCATCCTCCAGCTGTCCGCCAGCGGCACCTACCGCTGGGACGCGGCGGCCCAGTCCAGCTACGTCACCTTCACCCGTCCCGTGGTGGATGGCACCGTGCGGTGGATTTCGTATGACTCGCCGCAGGCCATCGCGGCCAAGGGGGCGTGGGCCCGCGCCAACGGCTTCGGCGGCACCATCATCTGGACCCTCAACCAGGGCTGCACCAATCCCTCCACGGGCGCCAATCCTCCCCTGGATGCCGTGAAGGAGGCCTTCCAGCCCTGAGTCCCCGTGGGGCCCGGGAGGGAAAGCAGCGGGCCCGAGAGGGAAACCCGCCCACCCTCCGGGCCCGCACAGCCCGGGCGCCCCGACGCGCGCCCGGGGCGCCCGCGCCCCGGCGGACGACCCGCGGTGGAAAGTCCGCGGCCCCGCGGGGCCGGGAGTGCCATGCACTCCACGCCGCGAGCGTGAAGTGCGCGGCGCCCCACGCCTGGCCGCCTTGGCGCCACGGGCGTTGGCGCCCAGTCTGCAATGGCCAGACGCCGCGGAAGGGATTCCCCCGTCCGCCGCTGGAGTCACACACATGAAAGCCATTCGAAGCGCCCTCGCCGCCACCGCCGCCGCCGCGCTCCTCACCGCCCCGAGCGCCGACGCCGCCACGGCCACCGCCAACCTCACCGTGACGGCCACCGTCGCGTCCGCGTGCACCATCAACTCCGGCACGCTCAACTTCGGCAACTACGACCCGGTGGTCGTCAACTCGGCCGGCGGTATCGACCTCTTGGGCACCGGCACGCTGACGGTGCAGTGCACCCTGTTGAGCACCGCCGTGGTGACGCTGGGTCAGGGCACCCACCCCGCCACGGGCTCGACGGACGCGGTGCCGAACCGGCGCATGCGCAACACCAACTCCAATGACTACCTGGCCTATGACCTCTACCAGGACCTGGCGCGCCTGGTGGTCTGGGGCAACACCGCGGGCACGGGCCTGCCGTACATCGGCACGGGCCTGTCCACGCCGGTGATTGTCTACGGCACGGTGACGCGCGGGCAGGTCGTCCCGTCCGGCACGTACAACGACACCGTCGTCGCCACCATCACCTTCTGAGCCACCCGAGGCACCATGCATCCGCGTCTGTCTTCCTGGGCCCGCCACCTGCGCTGGTGGGCGTTGTGGCTCTTCGCGCTGCCCGTCCCGGGGCTCGCCGCCTCCGTCGAGGTCAACCCCGTGCGCCTGGAGCTCGTCGGCGGCGCCCGGGGAGTGGTGGTGACGGTGAAGAACCTGGGCGACGAGACCACGCGCTTCCAGGCGTCCATGCACACGTGGACCCAGGACGAGACCGGCCGCATGAGTCTCGAGCCGACGCAGGAGGTGTTCTTCTTCCCGTCGATGTTGACGTTGGAGCCGGGGGAGTCCCGCCCCATCCGGGTGGGCATCTCCTCGGCTCCCCGGGACACCGAGCGCACCTTCCGGCTCATCGTGGAGGAATTGCCACCCTTCGGCCCCGTGCCACCGAGCATGGGCCTGAAGATACTCACCCGCGTCTCGGTGCCGGTGTTCGTCGCGCCCCTGCACAAGGACCTCCAGGCACGCGTGGAGGAGGTGGACCTGCGCCAGTCGCGGTTCCACTTCCGGGTGAAGAACCCGGGCACCGTCAGCTTCTTCATCCGCCAGGCGCGCGTGCGCGGGCTGGATGAGAAGGGCCAGCGGCTGGTGGAGCAGGAGGAGCCCGGCTGGTACGTGCTGTCGGGCGGCTCGCGCGTCTTCGCCCTGGAGACGCCGGCGGCGCAGTGCCAGCGCATCCGCTCGCTGGAGGTGGAGGTGGAGACGGACCAGGGCGTGTTCCGCCAGTCCTCGCCCGTGAAGGCCTCCGTCCCCTGCGCGGCGCCCGCCGTCCCATGAGCCGTGCGACGGCGAGGTGTTCGTGGGCGGCGCTGGCGCTGATGCTGGCGCTGCACGGGGGCCGTGCGCGCGCGGTGGAGCCCGCCACCATCCAGGCGCCCATCGTCGTCGGGCTGACGCTCAACGGTGTCCCCCGGGGCGATGTCTTCCCGAGGCTGCGGGGCGAGGACGTGCTGATGCCCGTCGTGGCGCTGGAGGCCGCGGGCGTCGACGTGGGGAGGCTGGGCGCGGGCGTGGAGCGCCTCGAGGGACAGGACTACGTCTCGCTCCAGTCGCTGGGGGCGCGCTTCCACCTGGACGAGCGCACCACGGAGCTGGTGTGCGAGCTGCCCGCCTGGGCCTTCGCCACCACGCGGGTGAACCTGAGCCCCGCGGCGCCGCCCGGCTACGCGCTGACGGGCAGCCCCAGCGCGTTCGTCAACTACGCGGCCCATGCCCGCAACGCGCGCGTGTCGCTGTTCGGCGAGACGGGCGCGTCGCTGGGCCGCGTGCTCCTCACCACCCAGGCGCGCTGGAACCCCGGCGCCACGCCCCTGCGGGGGCTGAGCCAGCTCACCGTGGACTTCCCCGAGCACATGCTGCGCGCCATCGCCGGCGAGGCCACGGGCTACGGGGGCGTGCTGGGAGGCGGCGCGGTGGTGGCGGGCGCGCACGTGCTGCGCTCGTTCGAGCTCAACCCCTACTTCGTGCGCAACCCGGTGCAGGACCTGGCCGGAGACGTCACCACGCCGTCGACGCTGGAGGTGTACGTCAACAACCGCCTGGTGAGCCGCAGCGAGCTGCCGCCGGGCCCCTACCGGCTGGAGAACCTGGCCGTGCCGCGCGGCGAGGGCACCGCGCGCTACGTGGTGCGCGACGCCTTCGGCCGCACGCGCGAGGTCAGCGCCGCGTACTCGCTGGGCGCGCAGCTGCTCGCGCCGGGGGTGGCGGACTACCAGCTGTCGCTCGGCGTCGAGCGCGAGTCGCTGGCCACGGAGAGCTTCGACTACGGCCGGCCGCTGATGCTGGGCCACTTCCGGATGGGCGCCACGTCGTGGCTGACGCCAGGCGTGCGGCTGGAGCTGTCGCCGGACCTGGTCAGCACGGGCGCGGTGCAGTGGCTGCAGCTGCCGCTGGGGGAGCTGGAGGTGTCGCAGGCGCTGAGCGTCAGCGAGCGGCGCACGGGGCTCGCGGCCGGCCTGGGCTACTCGCTCCAGGGGCGGTGGGCGGGGGGCTCGCTCTTCACGCGGGCGCTCAGCCCCCACTACGCCAACGCGAGCCTGGCGCCGGGGGCGCACCCGAGGCTGGAGGCGGGGGGCTCGCTCTTCGTGGCGCTGGGCAGCCGCGTAAGCCTGGGGGGACAGGCCGCGGTGACGCGCTGGAAGGGCCGCGGGTGGACGACGTGGCTGAGCGCGTCCACGTCCGCCCAGGTGATGGACCGGGCCATGCTCTCCTTCTCGGCCAGCCGCAACCAGGAGTCCCGAGGCCCCTCCGCGCTGGAGGGCATGGTGCACCTGACGGCCATCCTGGATGCGAGGACCTCGGGCACGGTGGGCCACACGCAGGGACAGCGCGGCGGCGACACGGCGGTGGACCTGTCGCGGGGAATCCCGCTCGAGGGCGGCCTGGGCTTCCAGGTCCAGGCGCAGGCGGGGCGGCAGGACCGGGCGCTCGCGCGCGTCGAGTACGAGACGGACGTGGGCCGCTATGCGGGCGGCGCGGAGTGGCGCCAGGGCGTGCTGGTGGGCGCCGCCGAGGTGTCCGGCGGCCTGGTGGCCCTGGGCGGGCGCATCCACGCCACGCGCGCGGTGGACCAGGGCTACGCGCTGGTGCGCGTGGAGGGCGTGGAGGGCGTGGGCGTGCGGTTGGACAACCACCTCATCGGCCACACGGACTCGCGCGGCGAGCTGCTGGTGACGCGGCTGCGGGCGTACGGCGCCAACCGGCTGTCGCTCACCGACGGGGACCTCCCCCTGGAGGTGTACGTGCGCACCACGGAGAAGCTGGTGGCGCCGTGGCGACGGGGCGGCGTGGTGCTCGACTTCCAGGTGGACTCGGTGCGCGCCTTCCGGGGCACGCTGGTGCTCGCGGGTGGACAGGCCAGGCCCGCGCACGGCGAGCTGGAGCTCGTGGTGGACGGGCAGCGCTTCAGCTCACCCATCGGCTGGCGTGGGGAGTTCGAACTGGTGGGAATCCCACCCGGACGCCACCTGGCGCACGTCACCCACCCCGGTGGACGATGCGCCGCGACGCTGGAGGTCCCATCCCTCGCGGGCCAGGTCATCGACCTGGGAACCGTGGGGTGTGTGGATGAGGCGTCGAAGTGAAGCCCTGGGAGCGGGGGCACTCGTGCTGGCGGGCCTGGGCCTGCTGGCGCCGGGACAGGCACGGGCGGCGTGCCAGATTCGCAGCGCGGTGGGGCTGAACTTCGCCAACTACACCCCCACCTCGCCGCTCCCGCTCGACACCGCGGGGAGCATCACCTACCAATGTCTGCTCCAGCTCACGCCGATGACCATCGACCTGAGCCCGGGGCAATCAGGCACCCACGCGCACCGGAGCATGCGAGGCCCCGCCTCCAACACGCTCTCGTACAACCTCTATGTGGACGCGGCGCGGCTGCTCGTCTGGGGCAACGGCGCTTCGGGGACCTCGCGCTACGGGCCGGTCATCCCCCTACTCGCCATCGATGTCACCGTGCCCATCTACGGGCGCATCCCCGCGCAGCAGACCGTCCCGGCGGGCACCTACTCCGACACGCTCGTGATGACGATGACCTTCTGACGGGACACCCCGCTCCCTCACTTCGGGTGCGAGCCGGCGCGGAGGTTGCGCTCGCCCGGCCCGAACCGCTCGCCTATCCTTCCCCCATGAGTTCTTCAGCCCCCCTCGCGCCCACCTTCGCCACCCATGAAGTCACCAATCAGGCGCCACCCCTGGTGTACGACGCCTGGAAGACCGACCTGCCCCTGCGGGAGGCCATCCACCGCGAGGGCGGCGGCTGGGCGGAGGCGGACATCGCGAAGTACGGCCCGCTGGTGGGCGGCGAATTGATGCAGCAGGGCTTCCTTGCCAACGAGAACAAGCCGAAGTTCAAGCCCTTCGACCGCTATGGCCACCGGCTGGACGAGGTGGAGTTCCATCCCGCCTACCACCGCATCATGGAGGCGGCCATCAGCCACGGCATCTCCAACTTCGCCTGGCGTCACGAGCAGACGCCCGGGGCGCACGTGGCGCGCATGGCGCTGGCCTATCTGCACAACCAGGCGGACCAGGGCACCAGCTGTCCGCTGACGATGACGTACGCGTGCGTGCCCACCTTCCGCCACCACGCGGGGCTGGCCCAGCAGTGGCTGCCGCTCGTCACCGCGCCGTCGTACGACCCGCGCTTCATCCCGTCCGAGAAGAAGACGGGCGTCACCATCGGCATGGGCATGACGGAGAAGCAGGGCGGCTCCGACGTGCGCAGCAACACCACGCGCGCCCACCGGCTGGGGGAGAAGGGCCCCGGCAATCCGTACTCGCTGGTGGGGCACAAGTTCTTCTTCTCCGCGCCCATGAGCGACGCCTTCTTCGTGCTCGCCCAGGCCGAGGGGGGCCTGTCGTGCTTCCTCCTGCCGCGCTTCACGCCGGACGGCGAGCGCAACGCCATCCGCATCCAGCGGCTCAAGGACAAGCTGGGCGACTGGAGCAACGCCAGCTCGGAGGTGGAGTTCCAGGGCGCGGTGGCGTGGATGGTGGGCGAGGAGGGCCGCGGCGTGGCGACCATCCTGGAGATGGTGGCCCTCACCCGGCAGGACTGCATGATTGGCTCCAGCAGCCTGATGCGCCAGGCGCTGGTGCAGGCCATCCACCACACGCGCCACCGCAAGGCGTTCGGCCGCAGGCTCATCGACCAGCCGCTGATGCTCAACGTGCTGGCGGACCTGGCGCTCGAGTCGGAGGCCCACACGGTGCTGACGGCGCGCGTGTCCCGGGCCGTGGACGCAGGCTCCCGCGACGAGCGCGAGGCGGCCTTCGCCCGCATGGCCACCGCGGTGGGCAAGTACTGGGTGTGCAAGCGCGCGCCCATCTTCGTCAACGAGGCCCAGGAGTGCCTGGGCGGCGCCGGCTACGTCGAGGAGTCCAACCTGCCCCGGCTCTACCGCCAGGCGCCCCTCAACTCCATCTGGGAGGGCAGCGGCAACATCCAGTGCCTGGACGTGCTGCGCGCGGCCACCCGCGAGCCCGCCAGCCGCGAGGCCCTGTTCCAGGAGCTGATGGCGGCGCAGGGAGGTCACCCCGCGTTCGACGCGGAGCTGGCCCGCATCTCCAAGGACTTCGCGGACACGGCCACGCTGGAGGGCCGCTCGCGCTTCGTCGTGGAGCGGCTGGCCCTGGCGCTCCAGGCCTCGCTGCTCTTGCGCGCCGGCAACAGCCAGGTCGCCGACACCTTCTGCGAGACGCGGCTGGGCGGCGCCCACGGCGCCTGCTTCGGGACGCTGCCCGCCCACGCGCCGTTGAAGGCCCTGGTCGAGCGCGCCTTCGGCGAGGACGCCCCGGCCTGACGCTGGCCGCTTTGCTCCGGGTGCTCCCTCGCCTGCTCGCCCAGGGCGGGCGGGGGGCCTTCCGGTCCATCCACCGCCCTGGCAGGAGGGGGACGCCTTCGTCTACTGGACGAAAGGGTGGGCTGGACGCTTGCGTGTCGACACTGACGTGTTCTCCTAGGCGGCTGGAAGAGGGCACCTTGGGCGACAACCACGACCACCTTCTGAACTCGAACGACGGGATCATCACGTACTCGCGGAGCGACCGCGCCGGGCGGGACACGGAAGACCAGCTCCGGCTGCTCATCGCGAGCGTCTCCGACTACGCCATCCTGACGCTGGACGTGGAGGGCCACATCGCGAGCTGGAACCTGGGCGCCGAGCGCATCAAGGGCTACCGGGCCGACGAAATCCTGGGCCAGCACTTCAGCCGCTTCTATCCCCCCGAGGACATCGCCTGGGGCAAGCCCGCCTGGGAGCTGGAGTCCGCCATCCGGCTGGGCCGCTTCGAGGACGAGGGCTGGCGCGTGCGCAAGGACGGCACCCGGTTCTGGGCCAACGTGGTCATCACCGCCCTGTTCGACGAGAGCGGGGAGCTGCGGGGCTTCGGCAAGGTGACGCGGGACTTCACCCAGCGCAAGCACGCCGAGGAGACGCGGGAGCTGGAGCGGCTGCGCGAGGCCCTGCGGGCGCGCGACGAGTTCCTCTCCGTGGCCTCGCATGAGCTGAAGACGCCGCTGACGCCGCTGCAGCTGAAGCTCACCGCCATGCGGCGCATCGCGGAGACCAACCCCCAGGCGCTCCTGGCGGACGGCAGGCTGTCGCGCGAGCTGGCCTCGGCGAGCGGACAGGTGCGCAAGCTGGCGGACCTCATCGATGACCTGCTGGATGTCTCGCGCATCAACGTGGGCCGGCTCTCGGTGGAGCCCGAGCGCATGGACCTGTCCGCGATCCTGCGGGACATCGCCCAGCGCTACGCGCCCCAGGCCCACGTCGCGGGCTGCCGGCTGGACGTGGACGTCGCCGGGCCCATCGAGGGCACGTGGGACCGGCGGCGGCTGGAGCAGGCGGTGACGAACCTGGTCACCAACGCCATCAAGTACGGCGCGGGCAAGCCCATCCACCTGAGCGCGAGGGCGGCGGACACGGACGCCGTCATCACCGTGCGGGACGAGGGCATCGGCATCGCCCCCACCCAGCAGCGCCGCATCTTCGAGCGCTTCGTGCGCGCGGTGTCGGAGCGCAACTACGGCGGCATGGGCCTGGGGCTCTTCATCACCCTCCAGATCGTCGAGGCGCACGCGGGCACCATCGACGTGGAGAGCGAGCTGGGACGCGGCTCCACCTTCACGCTGCGCATCCCCCGCGAGGCGCTGCTCGCCAAGGTGGGCCCCACCGCGAAGCCCGCGCCCTGAGGCGCCGCTACGGCGCTGGCTCCGCCCGGTAGTCGCTCGGGAGGGTGAAGAGCGCGGCGCCGTGCTCCACCAGCCGGATGTCCGACAGCGTCAGGGTGCCGAACAGCTCGGACTCCTCGCGGATGGGGTAGCCCAGCTCCAGGTCCATCCACCGCGTCACGGTGTCATGGGCCGAGTGCACGCGATGCCAACGCTGGGCGCGACGTCCCGCCACCGCCTCCTCCGCCTGACGCTCGCAGCCTGGGCCCCGTGACGAGCAGCCCCCGGGCAGGTGCAGCGGGAGGCCCGGCTCCTTGTCGCCCCAGTGCGTCTCGTAGGTGTGCTCGCGGGCATTCAGCATCGCGCTCTCCCCCGTGCCCACGTCGAAGAGGAGCGTGTACACGGACGCGCCCGTGGCGTCCTCCAGCCGGATGCGACCGCAGCGCGAGACGAAGAGCCGGTGGCGCAGCGTGCGGTCCCCATTCACGTGGGTGGCGATGGCGGTGAAGTCCTTCGGGTACACGGGGCGCGAGCACATCCCCGCCGCGAGCATGCCCTTGCCGTCACGGGGCGGGCTCGCCGGAGCCTCCCACGCCCAGGCCGCGAAGGAGACGGCCAGCACCCCCAGGGCGCTTCCCACGCGCCGGGCCCACCGCCTCCCGCGAGGCGCCTCCACCGGCGTGCGCCCCAGCAGGCGGCGCACCCGCGCCGCGAGCGGATGGCTGCCCGCGCCGAGCACCAGCGCCGGCCCCGACTGCCGCAGCTCCTCCAGCCCCAGCAGCGCGCCCGAGTACAGCCGCACGTTGCCGCAGAAGCCCACCGCCACGTCGTCACAGCAGTGCTCGCGCTCCAGCCGCACCTGCGCGGACAGCCACCGCGCCGCGGGGTGGAAGAAGAACAGCGTTTCCACCAGGCACTGCAGGAGGTTGACGGCGGTGTCGTGACGACGCACGTGGGCCAGCTCATGCGCCAGCACCGACTCCAGTTGCGCGGACGACAGGCGCTCCCCCACGCCCTGGGGCAGCACCAGCACCGGACGCACCACGCCCACCACCAGCGGGGACGGCGCCAGCGGGGACTCGAGCGTGCGCACCGCGCGCCGCAGCCCCAGCCGCTCCGAGACGCGCGACACCGTCTGGCTCAACGCCGAGGACACGGGCGTCGCCGGCCGCACCAGCCGCCGCGACGTGCGCCAGCCGCCCACCAGCAGCCGCGCCAGCCCCACGCACGCGCCCAGGAGCCAGAGCCCGCCGAGCACCCGGGGCCACGGTCCGAGGACGTCACCGGACGCCGCCGCCTGGGGCACGAACACGCGCGCTCCCACGGGAGGAACCTCCGTCCGCGCCCCCTCGAGCCCGGACGGGGCCACCTCGACGGCGCGCGAAGCCGCCTCCTCCCGCACGGCCTCCGGGGCCGACAGCAGCAGCGAGCCCACGGGCGCAAGCACCAGCGCCGCCAGCGCCAGACACCCCACCGCGTACCGGAGCCGCGCCGAGCGGCCGCGCAGGAGCCACAGCGCCAGTGCCGCGACCAGCGCGACGAGGCTCGCCTGCCACACGCCCTGGGCCAGCCACACCGTGAGCACCCGGGCGCCCTCCTCCATCAGCCAGGTCGGGCTCATCGCTTGCTCCCCTTGCTCTCGTCCAGCAGCTGACGCAGGTCCTCGAGCTCTTCCTTCGACGCGGGCTTGAGCGACAGCGCCTGCACCGCGAGCTCACCCGACGCGCCACCGAAGACGCGCTCCAGCAGGTCCTTCACCAGCTGCCGCTTGGTGCGCGCCTCACCGATGCTCGCCGCGTACACGTGGCTGCGCGAGCGCTCGTCACGGCTCACCAGCCCCTTGGCCGCCATCACCTGCAGCTGCTTGAGCGTGGTGGTGTAGCCGGCGCTCTTGCCGTCCTCGCGCCCCAGCGCCTCGTGCACGTCCCGCACGGTGCAGGGCCCGCGCTTCCAGAGCACGCCCAGGATGGCGAGCTCCACTTCCGTGGGAATGGCCTCAGTCGTCATGCCCCCAAAGTACGATTCGAATCGTATGTTGTCAACGACGCGCGTCGTACTTCGGGGAGGGGCTCACGACGTGAGCGCGGGTGTCGAGGTCGCGCCCGGCAGGTAGGTGGCGATGCACCGCGAGAAGGACAGGCCCGTGTCCCGGACACCCGCGCGGCCGGAGAGGCAGCCCAGGCGCAGCGTGTGGGCGAGCGCCACCAGCCGGCGCTGATGCTCCAGGGTGAAGTCGCGGCCGTTGGGATGTCCGCCGAACAGGGGGCTGGCGCCCAGGCGCCGCCAGACCTTGTCGGTGTCCCAGCGCGGGAAGGCGGCGGACAGGTGCGCGTGCATGCCGTGGAGCGCCTGGGCACAGCACTCGAAGGTGTCCACGGGCGCCGTCGGTCCGAGCTCCAGCAGGAGGCCATTGACGAGCGACGGCTCGATTCCCGCCAAGGACAGCCGCTGGAGCAGGCGCACTCCGGCGTCGTTGAAGCCCGCGAGCGCCCCCGGCGCGCCATCCGCCGGCAGCGAGTACGACAGCTTCAGCGACGGACACACCAGCAGGAGCTGGGACATGGCCGCCACGTGGCGCTCCAGGCCCGCGTCATCGTGGAGGAACGCGCTGTCGAAGGCGAAGTCGAGGTGACGGACCTGGTAGTTGCGGAGGATGGCCGCGTAGGTGGCGACGAGGCGGGCCACATCCGTCTCCTCGACCTCCAGTGGCATCAGCCCGGCGCCGCCGCCGAAGGACAGCACCACCCTGCCCCCGCTTCGTCGGAACGCCGCCAGGTCCTCCTTGCCATAGTCGGACACGGAGGCCTCCGCCTCGTGGGAGCGCCCGTCCACCGCGTCCACCAGCCGCAGGTGTCCGCCCCACGTCACCTTCCGCGCGCCGCCCGCGCGCACCCCCAGCCCGCCGAGCATGACGCCATCCAGCCCGCACGCCCGCGCCAGCTCCGACACGACGGGCCGGGGCGCGGACGCCAGGTCCAGGAAGGGCGCGCGGGGCACGTCCCAGTCTCCCGCGTCCGGCGAGGGCGCCGCCGTGCGCACCATCACCGGAGGCGTGAGCTTCGACAGGTTGTCGGACAAGTCATACGCCGCCACCGACACCAGGTACTCGGTGCGAGGCGTCAGGCCGGTGAGGGTGATGGAAGGCCGCGTGCACGTGAGCGTCCGAGACTCCTCCCGGTCCACGCTCGAGTACGTCACCTGGTAGCCCGCGACGGCCACGTTGTCGGTGGACGCGTCCCAGCCCAGCGTGAGCAGCCGCGAGCCCACGAGCGTCGCGCGCACGCGCCGGGGAGACGAGGGCGGCTCGACATCCCGCGGCGGGTCCGCGGGCTCGCCATCCACGGTGAAGCAGGAGGGGAGCGCGCCCCGGTGCGCACCTTCCGTCCGGATGGACAGACGGAACTCCTGGGACGCGCGCGGAGCAATGGTCTGGCGCTCGGCCACCAGCGTGCCCGTCAGCGTGTCGCCGTGGCGCCGCCACACGAGGCCGTAGTTGTTCTGCACCACCTGGTCGGGCGCCACCCGGAAGCCGATGGCGGGGTTGACCACCGCCTCGTCCGACAGGTTGAGCAGCGTCACCTTGAAGGTCGACCACCAGGGACTGCCGCCCGCGACCCACTCCGGGCGCGCCACCACCACCATCGTGTTTCTGGCCATGCCGGCCGTTGTGCCGGAGGACCGCCGCACACGACATTGTCCACGGGGGGCGAGCCCCTGTCCTTCAAGCAACAGGGGCCCGGGTCAGTCCCCACCGCGTCCGAAGCGCGGCGGGGCTACTTGTCCTTCGACAGGATGACGACGCTGTAGGGCCCCAGGTTGTTGAGGCTGCCGCTGGCGGGCAGGCCGTCCTTCCCAGTCCAGCGGCCGCCCACGTCGAAGCTCTGCGCGTTGCCGAAGTTGTCGGAGTAGCCCTTCCAGTCGCTGTTGTAGCGCACCTTCCACGTGCCGTCGGAGGGCAGGCCCAGCTCGTAGTTGGACAGGTGCTTGCCGCCGAAGTTGACGATGACGATGGTGTCGTCGCCCGCGCCGCCCTTGTCCCAGCGGTGGAAGGCCACGACCTTGTCGTGGTTGTTCACGTGGTGGACGTTGACGTGCTCACCGCGCAGCCCCGCCGTGTTGTCGTTCCAGTTGCGGCGCAGCTTGATGAGGTCCGTGTACGCCTGGTTGATGCCGGCGTACGTCTCCTTCTTCTTCCAGTCGAGCGGATCTCCATCCTGGAAGTGGCCGTCCTCGAGGAACTCCTGGCCCTGGAAGAGCATCGGGATGCCGGGGCTCGTCAGGGTGAGCGCGGCGCCGAGGATGGAGCTCTTCTTGGCGTGGTAGCCGCCCGCGTCCCAGCCGCCCACCTCGCTGGGCAGCCGCTGCTTGCCGTTGGCCACCTCGTCGTGGCTCTCGGTGTAGATGACGCGCTGGTTGGCGCTGCCGTTGTACTTGAAGCGGATGGCGTCGGCGACGGCGTTCATGTCCCGGGCCGCGTCGGAGGGCGCCGTCAGCGCCGCGCGGATGGGGTGCACGAAGTTGGAATCCCACTGCGTGTCGAAGTTGGCGCCGTCCGGGTGCGTGAGGCCCGCCTCGTTGCCCAGGTCCTCCGCGATGATGAGCTTCTGCGGGAACTCGCGGTTGACGGCTTCGTTGATGTCGCGCAAGAGCTGCCAGCCCTCGGGGTTGTTCGCGCCGCTGGCCTGGCGGATCTCCTTGGTGGCATCCAGGCGCAACCCGTCCATGTGGTAGTCGCGCAGCCACATCATCGCGTTGTCGCGCAGGTAGTCGCGCACCTCGTGGCGGCCATAGTCCGGGCGCGTGTCGCCCCAGGGCGTCTTGGCGCGCCAGTCCGTGTAGAAGTAGCTGCCGCCCTTGCCGTACGTCTCGCCGTCGAAGTCCCAGTGGGGCAAATCACTGGGCCCCAGGTGGTTGTAGACGACGTCCATCACCACGCCGATGCCGCGCTTGTGCGCCTCGTCGACGAAGCGCTTCAGGTCATCCGGCGTGCCGTACGCGCTCTCCGGCGCGTTGGGGAAGGCCGGGTTGTAGCCCCAGGAGAAGTCCGCGGCGAACTCGGCCGAGGGCATCAGCTCCACCACGTTGATGCCCAGCTCCTTCAGGTGGTCCAGCTTGTCGATGGCGCTCTGCCAGTTGCCGGGGCCCCAGCCGGGCTCGTCGTTGAACGTGCCCACGTGCATCTCGTAGATGACCGCCTCGTTCCAGGGCGGCATCTTGAACTCCCAGTCGTGCTTCCACTCGTAGGCCTTGTGGTCCACGACGATGGAGTTGCCCGTGGAGTTCGTCACGTCGTTGGCGCGCGGGTCTCCCTTCCAGCGCCAGTCGCCGTACTTGCCCTGCACCACGTACTGGTACTGGTCGCCCGCCTTCGCGCCGGGCACGTCGAGCGAGAAGTTGCCGCTGGGCTCGCGCTGCAGCTCCACCGACTGCCAGTTGCTGAAGTCGCCGGCCACCTGCACCCGCTGCGCGTTGGGCGCCCACACGCGGAACGTCGTGCCGCCGTCGTAGGGGATGGCGCCCATGCCCGGACGGCTGGAGGCCTGGGTGGGCACCGTCGCCGCGCTGGGCACCAGCGGCGTCGCCAGCAGGCTGCCGTCCTTGCGCGAGAAGGCCCGGGCCACCGGCCCGTGGTCCACCTGCGAGGCCTGGGTGGGCGCGCGCTTCGCCTCCGCGTTGCGCTTCTGGCGGACGTCGTCGAAGAAGTCCTTCACCCCAGGTCCGCGCGCACCCGCGCTGCCATGGCGGGACGCGGCCTGGGGCGGCTGTGTCTCGGACTCCGAGGCGCGGGCCTGCGAGGACGTGGAGGAGGCAGCGGGACGGCTCGGTGGGGGAATCCGGGGTGACATGTCTCGGCCGTTGTCTGGAGAAATCCAGATTCAGTATCGGCCAGGAGCCCCCAAGGTTGCGTGTCCCAGGTGTCACGGCGCCGCCCCGTCGCTCGACGCCGCATCCGCCTGATAACAAATACACGTTATTCGTGGTTCGGGTGCTGCCGGGTGACGACGACGTCGAGCGCGGCGTCCCGCGAGTCGCTGTCGCCGCGCAAACCCGCGTCGCCCACGGAGGGCCTCGCGGCGCCCCGGAGGGACTCGGCCACGAGCTTGATGTCGGCCAGGCCCCGCTCGAAGTCGCGCCCCATCACCTCGTCCATGCTGGAGAAGAGCTGGAGCGCCTTGCCCGCGAAGGTGTTCTCGCCGGCCATCACCCAGGTGAGCGCCACCCCGTCCGGTGCGGGCGTCAGCACGTACTCGGTGGTGTTGGTGGCGCGCATGGGCTCCAGGAAGTCGACCCGGATGCGGACGTACTCGTACGGGCGGCTCTCCAGGATTTCCATCCGCCCGGAGCCGGTGCGCGCTCCCCGCCACTCATAGACGGCCCCCACGCCCCAGGGCGCGCCCGTGATGGAGACCTGCTGCGTGGGCTCCAGCTTCCACCACGGCGACCACTGCTCCCAGGAGCGGAAGTCGTTGACCAGCGTGAAGACGAGCTCGGCGGGAGCCTGGATGTGGGCCGTGCGCTCGACGCGGAAGGTGTCCGGCCTGCGACTGATGGCCACGAACAAGCCCAGGACGATGACCGCCAACAGGACTCCGGGTGTCTTCTTCATAAAGCTCCTCGAAGGAGTGGCGCGCGCCCGGTCCGACCGCTCCTGAAGGCCCCCCCGGGCCATGGACCAAGCGCGCCACTCGCCACTCTTTCTCCGCGACGAACGAGCAAGGCTCGGATCGACACGGTCTCCGGGCTTTTCCCCGGTTTTCCAAGTACCCGAAAAGAGTGGCGCTGGCGTCCGTGGGAGGTGGCCATTAGAAGTGGGCGACCCCACCCCGCCCGACATCATGCGAAAGACTCACCGTCCCCTGACGACCCTGGCGCTCGCGACGAGCCTCTTCATGGCGGCGCTGGAGGTCACCGTCGTGTCCACCGCGATGTCCACGGTGGTGGGCGAGCTGGGTGGCATCCAGCGCTACGCGTGGGTCTTCACCGCGTACATGCTGGCGTCCACCATCACCGTGCCCATCTACGGGAAGCTGGCGGACCTGTACGGTCGCAAGCCGGTGCTGCTGTTCGGAATCGGCCTGTTCCTGGTGGGCTCCATCGCCAGCGGGCTGGCGACGTCGATGGGGCTGCTCATCGCCTTCCGGACGTTGCAGGGCCTGGGGGCGGGCGCCATCCAGCCGGTGGCGCTCACCATCATCGGGGATTTGTACACGATGCAGGAGCGCGCGCGGGTGCAGGGCGCGTTCAGCGCGGTGTGGGGCGTGGCGGGGCTGGTGGGGCCCGTGACGGGCGGGCTCATCGTGAAGTACCTGAGCTGGCATTGGATCTTCTTCATCAACGTGCCGGTGGGCGTGCTGACGTTCGCGCTGGTGGTGGCGTTCTTCCACGAGCAGGTGGAGCGAAAGCCGCAGCAGTTGGACTACGCGGGCGCGGCGCTCTTGTGCGCGGGCGTGGTGGCGCTGCTCGTCGGGGTGCAGGGCGTGGGGATGAACCTGTGGGCGCTGCCGGTGGCGCTGGGGCTCTTGTGGGCGTTCGTCGCGGTGGAGCGCCGGGCGCCCGCGCCGGTCATCCCGATGAGCATCTTCCAGTCGCCCGCCATCGCCATCTCCTCGGTGGCCGGGGCGCTGTTCTCCGCGGCGATGTTCGGGGCCACCACGTACGTGCCGCTGTACGTGCAGGCGGTGCTGGGCGGCTCGCCCACGGTGGCGGGCGGGATGATTACACCCATGATTGTCGGCTGGCCGCTGGCCTCGGTGTTCGCGGGCAAGCTGCTTCTGCGCACGGGCTTCCGGCCGCTCATCGTCGGCGGGCTGGGGCTGACGATGGTGGGCACGGTGCTGATGACGCTGCTGCTCGTCCAGGGCGCGTCGCTCATCGCGCTCCAGGTGGCCATGGCGCTGTTCGGAGTGGGGCTGGGCTTCGCGTCCACCGCGCTGCTCATCGCGGTGCAGACCAGCGTGGGCTGGGAGCTGCGGGGCGTGGCCACGGCGAGCAACATGTTCTTCCGCACCATTGGCGGGGTGCTGGGCGTGGGGCTGATGGGCGGGGTGATGGTGTCGCAGCTGATGAAGGACCCGTCGGTGCCGCTGTCGGCCGCCAACGCGCTGCTCGGGCCCGAGCGGGGGCACGCGGCCATCCCGGAGGCGATGCTCGAGTCGCTGAGCGGGGCGCTCACCACGGGGTTGAACATCAACTTCTGGCTCATCTGCGCCTTCTCGGTGGCGGCGTTCGTGTCGGGGCTGTTCTTCCCCCGCGTGAGCCGGAACACGAGCGCGCCAGTCCCCAGCGACACCGCCGCCGCGCCGCACTGAGGAGCGCGGACGTGCCGGGAGGGTGGTATGCACGCCCCCATGCCCAAGCTCCGTGCCTCCGACGTCGACTCGCTCTTCGCCCGCGCCGACAAGCTGCTCGACCAGTACCCCCGGAGCTTCGGCACGGCGAAGGCGCTGCTCCAGCAGGTCCTCACCGCGCAGCCCGACCACCTGGAGGCCCTGCATGCGCTGAACTGGGCCTACGAGCGAGACCGGGACCATTCGCCTGGTGAGTGGCAGAGCAGGCTCCAGGAGCCGCAGCGCGCGGTGCGTGGGCGCATCCTCGAGCTGACGAAGAAGGTGAAGGCGGATGGAGGCGACACGGTGGCGCACCGTGCTCGCGCGCTCGCGCTGGCGCAGCAGGCGGAGAACATCCTTCGCACGGACCCCACGCCCGCGCGGCTGAAGCAGGCGGAGGAGTTGCTGGCCGAGAGCCAGTCGCTGGATGCGGACCGCCCCGAGCAGCGGCGGGCCGAGCGCGGCGTGATGGCGTGGAAGGCCATCCACCGCGCGCGCAAGGGCAAGCCGGATGCCTATCAGGTGCTGCTGGACTGGGTGGCCGAGAACCCGCGCCCCTCACCCTTCCATCCGGATGACCATGCCTCCGCGTTCCGGGGGCTGGAGGGCGCCTTCGCGGACGAGGGATTCCTCGAGTGGCTCCGCGCTCGCAAGCCGCGGACGGCCAAGGGACAGCGCGCGAAGGACCTCGCGCAGGGGCTGCTCCACGTCGGGGACTGGGATGTGTCCGCCGAGCTGAAGGGTCCCGTCACCACGCCCTGCCGCGTGGGTCGACTGCTAGCGCTCCGCGCGCTCGGCGCCAACCTGGACGTGAAGGTCGGCGGCAAGTCGCTCCTGGAGCGCGCCAAGAAGCTGGGTGACAAGGCGCTGGTGCGGGAGCTGGAAGTGCTGTCGGGCGCGAAGCCGGACGCCAAGGGCAAGGCGCCCACCGAGAAGAAGACCTCGAACGCGAAGAAGACCTCGAACGCGAAGAAGACCTCGAACGCGAAGCAGTCCTCGGCCGCGAAGCAGGCCACGCCGGACGTGTACACGACGGCCCAGGTGTTCGCGGACGTGCACGTCACCTCGGACGGGACGGTGATGGTGCTCGCGGGCACGCCGCACCCGGACTCCGACCACGGCGACACCGCGGGCGACGACCTGTGGGACTTCGACAAGAGCATCAAATGGAACCAGCCGTGGGATGACCGCGTGTGGCTGGAGCAGATCCACATGGACATCGACGAGGACGAGCTCGAGGCGAACGGGCTCTCCTACGACGTCGACTTCAACCGCCTGCTCATCCACGACGGCAAGACCTGGACCCGCGCGAAGCTGCCCAAGGCCCTGCCCTACGGCTACGTGGCGCCCGTCCTGCGGGACCTCGGTGCCCCCTGGGGCCTGTCCGCCTTCGGCGTCTCCGCGCTCGCATTCGACGGCGGCGGCAAGGGCTGGAAGGTGAAGGAGGTCAGCGGCCCCGGCGGTCTCAACCTCGTGGACGCGGCGGTCCATGACGGCGTCCTCTACGGACTCTGCGAGAAGACCGGCCTGGGACGGCTGGTGCCCGAGGGAAAGAACCTGAGCCTGGAGTTGCTCGGCGACGAGCAGTCCGGCCTCCATCGCCTCTTCGCCCACGACGGCACGCTCTACGCCTTCGGCGACGATGGCGTGTTCGTACTCGAGGACGGCGCGCTGGCCCAGCTCCAGCCCACCCGAGCCCCCGTCCGAGCCCTGTGCGCGGCCCCCGAGCAGGGCGTCTACCTGCACACCGACGAGCACGCCTGGTACCTGCCCCGGAAGGGCAAGGCCCGGAAGCTCGCGCTGCCCAAGGATGGCATCCACTCCATCGCCTTCTTCAAGAACCGCCTGTTCGTCAGCGTCGGGCAGCAGGTGCTCCGGCTGGAGAAGGACCGGGC